>NZ_JBSSAG010000003.1:0-182804 GCF_054058395.1 Thermostichus sp. OS-CIW-26
AGTTCTCATGATGAGTTTATAAAAGTTCTCATGATGAGCGTATAAAATCCTGCTACGCCGGTCATAGCACCAGTAAGGACAAAGCATCGTGTCCTTGCCTTTTATCCCGACCCTCACCCTGGATAGTGGTGAGTGGATAGTGACCAGCCACTAGTCACCAGTCACTAACGGAGGGCGGGGCTTCCCGGCGGTCTAGCTAAAACCAAACCGAAAATGGAAGAAGTTTACTTACCAGAGGAGACCCTTTGCGCTTGGCTGTGGGAAGACCTGGGGCACGGCGACCTCACCACAGAGCTGACCCTACCCCCAGGACTGGAGGGTGAGGCGGTAATCCTGGCCAAGGAGACAGGGATCCTGGCCGGCCTGGAGATTGCCAAGCGGGTTTTTCGGCTGGCGGATCCCCAGGTGGAGTTCATCCCTGGAGTGGAGGAAGGGGCCAGGGTGGCTGTCCGTCAAGAGGTGGCCCACCTCAAGGGATCCCTGAAGGGCATTCTGGCGGGGGAGAGGCTGGCGCTCAATCTTCTCCAAAGGCTGTCCGGCATTGCCACCCTCACCCGCACCTATGTAGAGGCTCTCCGGGGAACTTCAACCCAGCTTCTGGACACCCGCAAGACCACTCCCGGCCTGCGCGCCCTGGAGAAGTATGCTGTACGGGTAGGGGGCGGCAAAAACCACCGCTTTGGGCTGTTCGACGGCATTTTGATCAAGGAAAACCACATCATTGCCACGCAACGCTGTTGCGACCGTGGCGCGGGAGGCGTTTTGGCAGCCGTCAAGCGGGCCAAGGAAGGTGCTCCCCACCACCTCAAGGTGGAGGTGGAGGTGCGGGATCTCCAGGAACTGGAAGAGGCTTTGGCAGCAGGAGCCGATCTCATCCTTCTGGACAACTTCACCCTGGAAGAAACCCAGGCCGCCGTCCAACGGGTGGGAGGGAGAGTTCCCCTGGAGGCCAGCGGCAACATGACCCCAGAACGGGCCAGGCAAGTGGCCGAGGCAGGCGTGAATTACGTCAGCGTCGGGGCGCTCACCCACTCGGCCAAGGCTTTGGATCTCTCTTTGCTGGTGGTGTGACCCTGAGCCAAGTCCTCGCTGGACACTGCTTTATTGCTACGCAACGCTGTTGCGACTGATGCTACTTTGAGAAGACAACCTAAGCCCAGCTCCAGCTCAACCGGGCGCCGCGAAAGGCTTCGCCGGGCATCTGGGTTGGGGGTTGCTTCTCTTGCCGGCTCAGATACCCCCCAAAGCAGAGTCGACCAACTCCAGGAGATGGGCTTTCCGTTATTGCTGCGCGCTGCTCCTGCAAACGCATTAGCGGGACAAAGTCCTCAGATCGTGTCCAGCCTCCAGAGGAACAAAACCGTTATTGCTACGCAACGCTGTCGCGACAAGAAGTCGAAAATGAAGGGAGAAACCCCATTGCTACACAACACTGCCACAATCGTCCAGGAGATTGCCCGGCTCAAACAGGAAAGGCAGGCAGTTATCCTCGCGCATTCGTATCAGCTCCCTGAAGTTCAAGAGGTGGCGGACTTTGTGGGAGACTCCTTAGGACTGGCTCGGGAGGCTCAAAAGACGAGCGCCCAGGTGATTGTCTTTGCGGGCGTGCATTTTATGGCGGAGACGGCTGCCATCCTTAACCCGGAAAAGACGGTGCTGCTGCCGGATCTGGAGGCGGGCTGTTCCTTGGCCGATAGCATTCGCCCGCAAGATGTGCTGCGGTGGAAGGCAGCCTGCCCTGAGGGCCTGGTGGTGGCCTACGTCAACACCGCTGCCGAGATCAAGGCTCTGGCAGATGTCTGCGTAACCAGCGCCAACGCAGTTCAAGTGGTGGCCAGCCTGCCCCCGGATCGCCCCATCTTCTTCGTGCCGGATATGTTTCTGGGAGCCCACGTTGCTCAAGTAACCGGAAGGGAGCTGGATCTCTTTCCGGGAGAGTGCCACGTGCATGTTGGCATCCGGGAAGAGCACCTCAAGGCGATGGTGGAAGAGCACCCTGGAGCAGAGTTCCTCATTCACCCGGAGTGCAGTTGCGGCTCTAGCTGTCTCTTCCTCAAACCGGATGCCAAGCTGCTCTCCACCGAGGGCATGGTGCGCTACGCCAAAGCTTCAGAAAGCCGCGAGTTTGTGGTGGCCACCGAGGTGGGCATTCTTCACCGGCTCAAGAAAGAAGCTCCAGACAAAACGTTCATCCCTGTCAAGGCAGAAGCCGTCTGCGAGTACATGAAGAAGATTACCTTGGAAAAGATTTACCGCTCCCTGCAGGAGATGCGCTACGTGATCCAGGTGCCCCAGGAGGTGGCTGAGAAGGCTCGCCGTTCCATCCTGGCCATGCTGGCAGTGCCCGCCGGAGCCTAGAGGTGGAGGGGAAGAACGGGGCGCCGCCCTTGTTAGAAACAGACCTGTTGATCCTGGGAGCAGGGGTGGCGGGGGTGTACGCAGCCCTGTGGGCCGAAGCCCAGGGGGCGACAACTCTGGTGGTAAGCAAGGATCCCCTTCCCTCTGGCTCTACCCCTTGGGCGCAGGGTGGGGTGGCTTTTCCTGTGGATGAGGCGGACGTAGAAGCCCATATCCAAGACACCTTGCAAGCGGGCCGCGGCCTGGTGGAAGAAAAGGTGGCTCGCTCCATTGTGGAGGAAGCACCCTTGCACCTGGAGAGACTTTTGCGCTGGGGCCTTCCTTTCCATCCCCAACCTGTCCGGGAAGGGGGCCACTCCCAAGCGCGGGTACGCCATCTGGGGGGGGATCGGAGCGGACTGTGGCTTCTGAGAGGTTTGCTGGCTCGCCTCAACAGGCTGCCTTTGCAGGGCTACACAGCCCTAAGCCTTTTGCTGGCGGGGGACAGGGTAGGGGGGGCCTTGCTGCTTGGCCCTGAAGGGCCGGTGGAGGTGAGGGCCGGGGCAGTTCTCCTGGCTACGGGAGGATTTGGCAGCCTTTTCCCCGTCTCGACAGCTCCCCCAGGGGCCACCGGCGACGGAATGGTGCTGGCCTGGCGGGCAGGGGCCACTCTCAGGGATCTGGAGTTTGTGCAATTTCACCCCACGGCCTTGCCCAATGGAGCGCTGGTGAGCGAGGCAGTAAGAGGAGAAGGGGCTGTTCTCCTCAACGCCTTGGGGGAGCGTTTTATGCCTCGCTATGCGGAGCTGGGAGAGCTGGCGCCGCGGGATGTGGTAGCTCGGGCCGTTTTCTGGGAGCGGCAGCAGACAGGGGGAACCTACCTGGATCTGCGGGTCGTCGAACATCTGGAGGAGCGCTTTCCCACCGTTGTTGCCTCTGCCCGCGCCTTGGGGCTGGATCCCACGAAGGATCTGCTCCCAGTTGTTCCCGCGGCTCACTACGTGATGGGTGGGATCCGAACGGACACTTTCGGCTTCACCGACCTGCCGGGCCTTTATGCTGCTGGGGAGGTGGCTTCCACGGGTCTGCACGGAGCCAATCGCTTGGCTTCCAACAGCCTTTTGGAAGGGCTGGTCATGGGCAAGCGGGCCGCCTTGGCTGCCTTGCAAGATTTGGGAGAGGTGAGCTTTCCCCGACAGCTGCAGAGGCTACCCGTTCTGGCGACGTCTCCCGACATCCTGCCGGCTCTCAGGCATCGAGTTGGGGAAGCTTTGGGCGTTGTGCGGGAGGGAACACGGCTGCGGGCTTTTCTGACCTTTGTCAAGGCACTTCCCCTGCAGGAAAAGCCTTGGGCCACCCGGGAAGAGGCCGAGGCAGGCAGTCTGCTTTTGCTGGCCCGTCTGGTAGCTCAGGGGGCGCTGCTGCGGGAGGAAAGCCGCGGGGCCCATTTCCGCGAGGATTTTCCTCAGGAAGGGGAGCCTTTCCATACGGAGGTGCGCGGTTCAACTTTTTTCCGGAGAGCTCTTGATGCTACGCATTGCTAACGGCAACAGGCATTCCACTCATGGTGAAAGACGCCCGGCCTGTCGATGCGCTCGAAGGTGTGGGCCCCGAAGAAGTCCCGCTGGGCTTGGGTGAGGTTCTGGGGCAGGTTGGCGGTACGGTAGCTGTCGTAGTAGGCCAAAGAAGCGCTGATGGCCGGGATCGGGATCCCCAGGGCAGCCGCCGTGGACACCACCCGCCGCCAGGATCCCTGCCGCTCCCGGATGGCCTGCTCGAACTCCTCATCCAACAGCAGGTTCACCAGCTCTGGATCCCGTTTGTAGGCCGACTGGATCTCGCCCAGGAAGCGGGCGCGGATGATACAGCCCCCTTTCCAAATCCGCGGAATCTCACTGAAGGTGTAGACGTAGCCGTGGGCAACGGTGGCTTTTTTGAGCAGGGCCATCCCCTGAGCATAGGAGCAGATTTTGGAGCAGTAGAGGGCGGCGCGCAGATCTTGGATAAAGCAGTCGGGATCCCCTGCAAAAGTTGCGTCGGGCCCCTTCAACTGGGCAGAGGCAGCCACCCGTTCCTCTTTCATCGACGAGAGGATGCGAGCTTGCACCGCCGCTTCAATGGTGGGCACTGGTACCCCCAGATCTAGAGCGTCCTTGACTGTCCACAAACCGGTGCCTTTTTGCCCAGCCTTATCCAGAATGAGATCCACCAACGGCTTGCCGGTTTCCGGATCCAGGGTTTGGAAAATCTTGGCGGTAATTTCAATTAGGAAAGATTCCAGCTCTGTTTCATTCCAAGCCTGAAAAATCTCCTGCATCTGCGAGGCCGACAGCTTCAAAGCCCTGCGCATTAGGTCGTAGACCTCGGCGATCAGTTGCATATCGCCGTATTCGATGCCGTTGTGTACCATCTTCACGTAGTGCCCGCCCCCTTTTGGCCCCAGGTAGGTGACGCAAGGGCCATCCGCCACTTGAGCGGCAATTTTGGTCAAGATGGGCTCCAGTTGTTGGTAAGCCTCTGGGCTGCAGCCGGGCATGAGGCTGGGGCCGTTCAGGGCGCCCTCTTCCCCGCCGCTCACTCCCATGCCGACAAAGTGGATCCCGGTGGGGGCGAGGGCTTCGGCACGGCGATCGGTGTCGGTGTAGAGGGAGTTGCCGCCGTCGATGATGATATCCCCCGGATCCAGCAGGGGTTTAAGCTCGTCAATCACCGCGTCTACCGGCGCACCCGCCTTGACCATGATCAAGAATTTGCGGGGCCGCTCCATCAGTTGCACCAATTCCGGCAGGCTGTAGGCGGGGGTGATCCGTTTGCCTTGGGCTCGCTCCCGCATGAACTGGTCGGTTTTGGAGCTGGTGCGGTTGTAGACGGCAACCGGGAAGCCATTGCGCTCGATGTTGAGGGCCAGGTTTTCCCCCATCACCGCCAGGCCGATCACCGCAAAGCTGGGCTTGCTCATAGTTGGGCACTATCGACACCTCACCCAATCTAGAGGCCAATCTGACCGACGGGGCTCAGGGATCCTGTTTTCTTCACCTTTGCCGGCCCTGATTCAAGGGCAGCCCAAACTCTCACGGGTGGTTACGCCGGTTATCGGGTGGGATCCCTCAGCTCGCTCACACAACTGCCGCTTTGCCGCCCGATCCACATAGGCTTCGCTGAAATCGGCGCCGGCAATCTGCGCTCCTTGCCAAACCGCCCGTGCGGCAATGGCTCCCGTGAGGTTGGCCCCCCTGAGATCGGCTCCTGCCAAATTGGCCAGATCCAAGAGGCTATTGCTCAAGTCGGCACCGGATAGATTGGCCCCTGCCAGGTTGGCTTTGGTGAATGCCGCCCCCGCAAGGTTGGCCCCGTGCAGATCGGCGCCCTGCAGGTTGGCACTGACAAAGCTGCTGCCCCGCCAATCTTGGCCGGACAAATCCTGACCCTGCAGATCGGCGTTGTTGAAGTTGAGACGGGTTTGGCTGCCCGCTATGGATCCCCAGAGGAGCCAAAGCAGCAGAGTGGCCGCCAGCAGCATGCCCAGCTTCCCGAAGTCGCGCCAGCAAGTCGAGGCGTTGGATTTTGGGGCCATCGAGGATCCCTAGATTCTCTACCCCCATTCTTGCCGATTTTCCCCTTGCCCACTGAGAACTGGGATCATTGCGTTGCAGCAGAGACAGCCGTTATCCGCCGTAGGTCACATTCCGCTCGGTGGTGCGAAATTGCAGGATCGTCAGCCCCACCACAATGAGAAACAGGACGATGGATTGCGCGGCAGCCCTACCCAAATTGCCAGAAGACACTCCGATTTTGTAGATCTCGTAGATCAACACCGAGGTGGATCCGGAAGGGCCCCCAGCAGTCAGCAAGTCAATGGTGCCAAAGATATCGAAAAACGCATAGGTCATGTTGGTAATCACCAAAAAGAAGGTGATGGGAGAAAGCAGCGGTAGGGTGATGGCAAAAAAGCGACGCACTGCCCCGGCCCCGTCGATGGCAGCCGCTTCCAGCAAATCCTTGGGCAGGTTTTGCAGGCCGGCAAGGTAAAACAAAATGTTGTAGCCCATCTGCTTCCAAACGCTAGCAAAGATCACCACCCAAGGGGCCAAGTTGGGATCGCTGAGCCAGTTTAAACGGGGGATCCCCACCAGGCCCAGCAAATGGTTGGCCACCCCTCCCAAGGGGTTGAACATGATAAAGAAGATGATCCCGGCCACCGCCGGAGAGATGGCGTAGGGCCAGATCAGCAACACCCGATAAATCGCCGCCCCCCGAATCGGCTGATAGGCCAGCGTGGCAATCAACAGGGATCCGCTCAACCCCAGCACCACGATGGCCGCCGAAATGGCAAAGGTAATCCCCAGGCTGCGCAGATAGGTGGAATCCGTCAGCAAAGCGGTAAAGTTATCCACACAGACGAAGCGGCTGCGCGGCGCCCCCACAAACGTGAGCAGGGTGGAAAGGCGGAAGGTATCCAGCCCTGGGTAGTAGAGAAACACCACCAAGATCGTGAAGGTGGGCAACAAGAGCAGCCACGCCAGCCACCACTGCTTAAAGATGCCCCTCTCCTGAACAGCTGGGCCGGGGATCCCCAGGCGGCGCTCCTGCTCCTTCTGCGTCCACGCCAACAGCGGCCAGAGGGGAATGGCCATGCCCGCCAGCACCAGCCCCACGCCAAAGGCCATGTCGATGGCCTTGCGCTCCGGCTCAAAAGTGCAAAAATCCAGGGGCGCCATAAAAATCAGGGATCCCAGCCCTCCTGCTAGGCCCCCCAGCACTGCCCCCACCGGCACAGGCCACTCGATGCGTCGAAAACGGAGCCCTATCCAGAGGGATCCCAGCAACCCTGCCAACAGCGGCACCAACACTTGGACGAATCCCAACATGCCTCTCACCTCGGCTGTGCTCTTCACAAGAGCCTTATCAAAGCCCGGAAAGGGGCAGGCCGCCGCCCACCCCCATCCCTCAATAACACCCCTGGCCCATCGACACTGGGGCTACTGGTAAAGGGAGTTGTACTCGGCCAGAAGGCGGTTGGCCTCCTGGTTGGCCTTGGCCATGGCCTGGGCTGGATCCCCGCCTTTAAGCATCAGATCTTCCATGGTTTGGGTTACCACGTTGCGAATTTCGGGGAAAGCCCCCAGCAGCGCCCCCCGAGTGGCAGGGGTCACCTTGGAATTGTTGATTTGGTCGCTGGCGGTGAAGAAGTTGGGGTTTTCCTTGAACCAGCCCTTCGACTCCAGCAAGGCTACCGAGCTTTTCCGAATGGGCAAGTAGCCGGTCACTTGGTGCCACTCGGCAGCATTTTCGGTGTTATTGAGCCACAGCATGAAGGTCAGCGCCCCCTCTTCCACCTCCTTGGGCAGATCCTTCACCAGCCAGAGGCTGGCTCCCCCGATCAAGTTCCCCGTCCAACCCTTGTCGGCGTTGTAGGGCATGCGGGTGGTGACCAGCTCGATGTTGTTTTGCTTGGCAGCGTTGGTGATGTTGGCGGCATCGGCGCTGCTGGTGATGGCCATGGCGACGGTACCGGTCTGGATGGCCTGCTCGGTGGCTGCCCAATCCCGCTGCTTGCCGCTGTAGATGTAGTAGCCTTTGTCATACATCCCTTTCCACCAGGTGGCGATGGCAATTGACGGCTCCGAGTCCAAAAAGACCTGGGTGGCACGGGCGGCACGGCCATTGTCGTTGTTGGCCAAGAGGGCATTCTGCTGGGCCATCCACTGCTCGTAGAACCAGCCGTGATTGGGCCAGGTCACACAGCCCTGGGGAGCGTCGGGGAGGGCCATGATCTTTTGACAAGCAGCCTCCAGCTCTTGCCAGGTGGCCGGCGGCTTTTCGATCCCAGCCTTCTTCAAGATGGCCGTGTTGGAGTAGAGAATGGGGCTGGAGCTGTTCCAGGGCATGGAGGTAAATTTGCCATCCAGGGTGTAGTAGCTCACCACCGGCTCGATAAAATCGTCGAAATTCACTGGGATCCCGTTCACTTCGGTGCGATTGCCCAGAGCCTCGGCAATGGACTTGAAGTAACCAAAATCCCGTGCCCGCTGGGTGCCCACCTCAAACCATTGCACCACCGAAGGAGCAGCATTTTGTTGAATGGCCAGGTCGGTGGCTTGCTGAATTTCTTCGTAGTTGCCGTAGCCTTCGACCGTAACTTTGTATTGAGGAAATTGTTTGTTGAACTCTGCCGCTTTTCCGCGGGCCCAATCCAGGCGGTTATCGGTAAAGGCAATCCAAACTTTGACTTCGGCAGGAGACTGAGCAAAGCTGTCGGCAGCCAGAAGAGCAGCAGCAGACGCAGCCACGAGGCCAGCCGCAACAGCCAGGAAAGTACGACGGGTGTTCATAGAAAAATGCAGTCGCATTCGCTAAAGGCACCTCTGAGATTACAGCACCGACATTAAGAGCAGGTTATATCTGGCTGGGATCCCCTCGGGAGGTGAACCCTCAGGCCGAAGTCAGAGTCAGATGAGGTGAGCACCTAGCCTGGGTCATGATTGGCAATTTCTCAAGGGGTCTCGAAAAATGAGAATGAAAATGAAAACCGCAAGCTTTTGCCTGTTGTTGGTTACTGCCCTCCTGATGGCGCTTGCTCCCTTTGCGCAGGCTCGCCCCCGTCAACGCACTCGCACAGCCACCACGCCAACGGCTGGATCCCTGACCCCGCGCGGTGAGCGCACCTTCACTCACTCCGGCACCTACACTGGCACCGGGCCAAGTGGCAGATCGGGTAGTGGCACCTATTCCGGCCAGGGATCCCGGCAATTCATTCCCGGTCAGGGGGTGGAAGGAGACTACTCCGGCCAAGTCACTACCCAACAAGGTCAGACCTGGAACCTGAACCATCAGCACACCACCACCCGCACGAATGAGGGCTGGCAACGGCAGGGCAGCACCACCCTGCAAAACGCCGAGGGCAAGACGGTGGGCAGCAGCTCGAGCCTTATCGAGGGCCAAGCGGGGCAAGGCTGGCAGCACAGCGGCCAATTCAACAATGCCCGCGACCAAACCTACACCACCGAGTCGAGCAGCACACCGACCGGGCCAGGACACTGGCAGCGGGAAACTCGCGTCTTCAATGCCCAAGGGGATCTGCTCGGTGGCTCTGATACCGATGTGCAGTACCGATTTGTACCAGGGCAAGGCTGGGTGAAAACAGTAGAAGGCAATACCCTGAAAGGTCAACCGATCCGCCGCACCACCACAGTCGGCCCCAACCTGTGAAGAAGAATCTGAAGGTCACTTTAAGGGATCCCTTAGGATTTTGTGGGAGGAAGCGGGCGGACGGAATCGAACCGACAACAGCAGTTTGGAAGACTGCGGTTTTACCATTAAACTACGCCCGCACAGGCATTCACTGATGCCGGAAGCCTATGATAGCACCTCTCCCCAGTCAAGGTCTGGAGAAAAATCCATCTCCATCAGCGGGACAGACTTCTCCGGTAGGCTGGGCTTACTTGCTCTGGAGATCTTTCTGGCGTTTCCTTTGCCATTGGCGAAACTCTTTCTCGTAGCGTTCACCCTCCGTTTGGTAGGCGTTCCAGCCCTTGAGGGCAACGGTCAAGCCCCACCCCATGAGTATAAACAGCGACCAAGATAGCCCTCCACCGGAGAGCCAGTCTAAGCCCAGCAAAAAGCTGTTGACAATTCCATAGCGGCCCAGCAGTTGGTAAAACTGCCGACGGCGGTAGCGCTGGAATTCTCGGTGTTGGCTGTTCAGCTCTTGCCAGGCCTTCCATTCCTGCTCGGCCAAGTCCAGCTCTTGGGGGGAGATCCCCAGTTCGGCAGCCATCTCCTGCAGTTGGGAGCGGGTGAACTCGCCCAGGCGTGGCTGGCGGGCAATGGCCCGCTGGAGGATCTGCTGCACGTCCTCTTGGCTGTACCGGGATCCCGACATTTGGCTGACTTACATATAACTTCGTAAACTTTATATCTCTTAGTTTGGGCTAGCTGGATCTTGCGCCTTATGAAGCTCCCTCCGCCGCGGGATCCCAACCGTTAGACTAAACCTAGACTGCGAGCCTCCTTCTCTGGGGTTAAGTGTCCCTGTACTGCCTGTGATCTGTGCTTGCCAGTAGGGTTATGGCCTCCACCCGCTCTAGATCTTACCTTCGCCAGAGTCGTACCTCCCTATTGAGCGATCTGCTGCAGGCTTTGCCGCACCTGCGCCCACAATTGTATTTCAAATCCTCTTTGGTTGCCCTCAGCCACGCCATTGAGGATCAGGTGCTGCAAGGGCAGGGATCCCCGTGGGTATTCGCTAACTTTCAAAAGGAGCGCTACTACCGCCAGGAGGCACGGCGCTACCAGCGCATCAGCGCAATGGCCCAAGACGTGTTTGTGTTGGCGACCCCAGAAAAGGATTTTGCTCAGACAGACCTGCCCTACCACACCATTCCCTTGGATCCAGAGGATCCCTTGGTGCAGGAGTGGCACTTGATCGTCATCGATGCCCACTATGCCACCTGCCTCGTGTGTCGAGAACGCTTGCAGATGCAGCGGGAGCGTCCTTGGCAAAGCAGCGATATGGATGCAGCTCGCCAATTTGATGGGATCTGGTCATTTGATCGTCAGATTACAGTCCAAGCGGCTTTGGCCCTGTTGCCCAAGATCCTCAGTTACCGACCGGATCTGGAACCTCGCCTTGAGCCCCTTCGCCAGTACCTCAAGGGATCCCCGCAAAACTCCGCCAGCCAACTGAATCCAGGCCCCTTTACCGAGCGGCTGATCACCTATCTCCAGGCAGGGCAATACAAACTGCAGCGGGCCTACCGCACCATTCGGGCGCAAGAGCGCAAAGAGCATCTGATCAACCGCATCAGCAGTGCCATTCGCCAGTCTTTGGATCCCGGCGAGATTTTGGCAATTGCTGTGCAGGAGCTGGGGCAGGTGGCAGAGGTGGGGCGATGTTTGATCTACCGTTACGATGGCCAGGCCCCTGCTGTTCAGATTGAGCAGGAGTACCGCACCCTAACGATGGGCAGCCTTAAGGGATCCCTGTGGCCTCTTCCCAGCAACCCTTTTTTGCGGGAGGCAATGGCCTCGGCACAAGCGGTGTGCTGCGAGGATACCCAAAAGGATCCCCGCCTGCAGCGAGTGCCGGAGCTGTGGCAGCCGGCCCAAATTCGGGCTTGGGTGGCCATGCCGATTCTCTATCAAGGGCGGTTGCTGGGCCTATTGGAGCTACACCACGAACACCCTCACCGCTGGCAGCCGGCCACTCTGGAGTTGGCAGAAGCCATTGCCAACCAAGTGGGGGTAGCCCTCTTGCAGGCAGAAGCCTATCAGCACCTAGAAGAGCTCAATCGCCAGTTGGCAGCTCTGGATCAGGCCAAATCAGAGCTGATTGCCGTGACCGGACACGAGCTGCGCACCCCGCTGTCCACCATTCAGGTGTGTTTGGAGTCTTTGGCCAGCGACCCCGACATGCCCCTGGAGATGCGCCAGGAAATGTTGAACACAGCCCTGCAAGATGCCGATCGGCTGCGGGAGTTGGTGCAGGACTTTCTCACCCTCTCCAAGCTGGAAAGTGGTCGCGTTCGCTGGCATATCGAGCCGTTGTCTGCTCAAGAATGTGTGGAGCTGGCCCTGAGCAATGTCAAAGCGCGACGGCGGCACGAAGACTTGCCCACCATCGAGCAGGTGCTGCCCAAACGGCTGCCAATGGTTAGGGCGGATGGGGAGTGGCTGGTGGAGGTGTTGCGTAAGCTGCTGGACAATGCCTGCAAATTTACCCCTTCCACCGGACGGATCTGGATTCGGGCAGAAGTGGAGCCACCAGCCGGTGGATCGACGGGGGCGATGGTGAAGTTCACTGTTGCCGACACCGGGCGCGGCATTGAGCCAGACCGGTTGCAAGCCATCTTCGAGCGGTTTTATCAAGCAGAGGGATCCCTGCGGCGCTCGGTGGGTGGGACGGGCTTGGGGCTAGCCATTTGCCGACTGATCATTGAGGCCATGGGGGGGCGCATCTGGGCAGAATCGGGGGGGATCAATCAGGGCAGTGCCTTCCACTTCACCCTGCCGATAGCGCACCCACACACCCAAGGACAGCCCTCGATCGCCGCTTGAGACTCGAAAGGTGAAGGACCACCGGCCCACTTTGCCTCTGGGATCCACCTGGCAAATTCCAGCTCGAATATCAAATCCCACAAATGGCAATAAAGCTGTTCCCCAGCCCCCCTCTTCTTTGGCAGAAGGGCTGAGAGTGGTCGCGTCAGCGGCGCGGAGCGCTTGGGGAACGAGGTACCTATTGGGCGCGCCTCAAATGGGCTTGGAATGATCCGACAAACTCAGGCAGCGCTCCCGAATGGCTTGTAAGTTCAGGGCCAAATCTTGGCAAATGCGGCGCTCCACCAGACCGACAGGCATTCTGCGGGGAGGTTTGACCTGCAGGTGGTAGGTGAGCAAGGTTTGATGGGCCGACCAATCGGCCAGATCCCAAAACCCCTCGAAGATAAGAAAATCCCCTTGTGTTTTTTGGAAGCGAAGCTGCTGAGGAAAGATCTCCTCGATAGCCAGCACCACCGCAGCAGAAAATTGGGCAAATAAAACCTTTTGGGATCCCACTTGACGTACCAGTGTGCGGCCATTCTCACGGCCAATGACGCGACTTTCCACCAAGTTGGGAATAAACTCCGCCAGATGGTCGTAGTCGGTCAAAACCTGCCAGACCTGCTGCCGCTCCACCGGAATCAGGACGCGACCTCGCACTTGGCGGCGGCGCTCCCCCAAATCCTCCACCTCCACCTGGATGTCTGAGGACTCCGTCCCGCTGACGCCAGCAGGAATGGGGATCCCATCTTCTGGGGTGGGGTCTTGGGGATCCCATTCAGGGTCAGAAGGCATGGCGAGAACTTCAGTCGCGTAGGTGCTGTAGAGCAGTGCGGAAACCGGAGAGGGAATCGATTTTTGACTGGACAAACCATTCGCCAGCAGTTCCAATAGGCTGCCCCCCTGTGTTTTCTATTGTATCAGGGAACTGTATAGCAGATAACGAACTCTAGGGGAGAAGGGCCTGGAACCAACCGACGATCACCTGCCAAACCTGTTCTAGAAGGGCAAAGGGATCCCGCAACTCCTGCAGCACCTGCCGCGGGCCAATTCTAAAGACCACGTACAACACGGCCAAGATGATTACAATCCCCACCGTTGTCCAGATGGCCTCTCGAACCACCCGCACCCAAAAAACCAGCATAAAAATGGCGATGGCTACAGCGGCAACCAGCGGCAATGTGTCCAGTACCATCGGATCCCACCTCGTTTGGCTCAGATGTTTCAGATTTAACTCCACTGTAGCCAGCTTGAACTGAAAACAGGTGTTCGTAGATGTCCGTTGACAAGGGATCTCCTCTCGTAAAATGGGATCACCTCGAGATAACCCCTCTTTAGCTGGGCTAGACCTATGGACATCATCACCCTTGGCTGGATTGCCGTCCCCACCTTCTTCGTTCTTTCCATTGCCCTGGTGGTCTGGGGGCGCAACGGCATGTAATTTGTCATGCCTGGATTGAGCCTCACATCCATCTTGCATTCATCTTGTTGTTCCTGCCGCCGATATTGACGGGGTTACCCCCGCTCACACCATGGAAACCGATCTTCCCTTGGTCGCCCGCATCGCCTACGGAAGCATCTTTTTGCTGTTGACAGCCGTAACCCTGGGCGTTGGCTACATTACCTTCATCGACTGGCGGGATCGGCGGCGACGCAACGAAGTTGAGCGCAAAGCCCGTCGCTCCAAGCGCTAGCGCCGCTGTTGGGCCTGCTCAGCTAGAAATCGCAGGAGCCCCGCACTGTACCCGTAGGGTCAGTGCCGGGAGGAATGCGGAAGTCACAATAGAACCATGACCCAAGTCCTGACCGTCTCCTGCAAGCTCAAGGCGTCCCAGTCGCAAGCCGCCAAATTGGACGCGACGATGGATGTCTTTGTGCAGGCATTGAACTGGGTCAACCAGAACACGCCGGAGAAGATCGTCAACGCGGTCAAACTGCAATCCCTTTGCTACTACGAGATTCGAGCCCGGTTTGGCTTGTCCAGTAACTTGGCTCAACAGGTGTGCAGACGGGTAGCGGGTTCCCGCAAAGTGGCTAAGCAGAAAAAGCGTCCCGTCAAGGAGTTTAAGAGCGGCTTTGTTACCTACGACGCTCGCATCTTTTCGTTCCGTCAAAAAGACTGGACGGTGTCGCTGACCACGGTGGAAGGGAGAGAACGCTTTGAACTGGCCATTGGCAACTACCAGCGTGGGATGCTGGCTGGCTCTAACCCCAAATCGGCCACCCTAGTCCAGCGGAAGGATGGCTCCTACTCCATCCAGATTTGCGTAGAGAAAAAGCCACCCAAGCAACAAGATACCGACAAGGTGATCGGGGTGGACTTGGGGAGGACAGATATTGCCCATACGTCAGAGGGGGACAACTGGAATGGACAGCAGTTGAACAGAGTCCGAGACCACTACTCCCGGTTGAGGGCGGTACTCCAACGCAAAGCCAGTAAGGGCACACGCAGTTCGCGGCGCAGATGCAGAGAACTGTTGCAACGGCTGTCTGGCAAGGAGAGACGCTTTCAAGTGTGGGTCAATCATCGCATCTCCAAAGCTATTGTCTCTAGGGCAAAAGCTACCAACAGCGCTATTGCTCTGGAAGACCTGACAGGGATCCGGGAAAGGGTCAATCAACAGCCACGCAGCAAAGCCGAGCGGCGCAGGGCCAACAGTTGGGCGTTCTACCAACTACGTCAGTTTCTGGAGTACAAGGCGAGAGTTGCAGGGGTTTCTCTGATTCTTGTGCCGCCTGCCTACACGTCGCAGACCTGCCACCGGTGTTTGCACATTCATCCCGACCCTGCGCAATCCTACCGCAGTGGAAAGAAGTTTAAGTGTGGACACTGTGGATGGGAAGGAGATGCGGATTTGAATGGTGCAAACGTAATTGCGCTCTTGGGGGCTGCCGTAAACCAGCCTAGAGGTCCGGGCTTGTTTTGTTCTCTGGTAGAGCAGAACAGGCTCAGGGCTACTGAAAGCTCGCTCCGTACCGCTTAGCGGTCGGAGCCGGGTAGTTTACTCTTCAACCCAACTCAGGGTGGGGATGGCCAGGTAAGGCAGGGGATCCTGGGGTTGCAGTTGAGAAAGATGCCGCAGGATGCCCTGGTTAGCCTGCCACAGGGCTTGCACATCCCATCCAGCGTAGGTGGGCAGAAAGTTCGCCAGCTTGCGGTTGGCCTCCCCCAACAGGATCATGCAGCCGCGGCGGTTGCCGTTTTGCAGGTGATAGTAGGCCACGGCGGTTTGCAAAAGCCCCTGGTAGAAGCGCCGCTCTGGATCCACTGCTTCCATCCACAGGGCCTCTAGGGTGTCGTGGCAGGCGTAAAATTCCCCCCGGTTAAACTGCTCGGCGGCCAAACGCAACGCTTCTGAGTGGGCATTGCTCATGTGGCTAGGCACAGTTGTGGGCTAGGGGTGAGGTCTGCACGGGCAGGGATCCCTGCGGCAGCACCAGGGTAAAGCAGGTTTTGCCTTGAGAACTCTCCACCGAGACGCTGCCCCCCAGCCGCTGCATCCACTGCTTGACCAAAGCCAGGCCCAGGCCGGTGCCGCCCCGCTTCCAGGGATCCCCGCTGGGAATGCGGTAAAACTTCTCGAAGATGCGCTCCCACTCGCTGTGGGGAATTTCTACTCCCTCGTTGATCACCCGAATTTCCACCTGCTGCGGGCCAGAGCGCTGCGCTGTTACCCAGATGTTGCACCTTGGGGGAGTATACTTGCAGGCGTTGTTGACCAGCTCCTGCACCACCCGCTCCAGGCCACCTTGATCGGTGAGCACCTTGCCCACATTTGGCGCAATCTGCCACTGCAACCGTTGCTGGTTGGCCTGGGCCCGCTGTAGAAACGGCTCCAGCACGCTGGGCAGCCAGGTTGCCAGCGGCACTTCTTCCAGATGGAGCGTTTTGGATCCCTGCTCCAACCGCTGCAGATCCAGCAGGTCGTTCACCAATTCCGCCTCCCGCTCACACTCCTGCTCCAAAATCTTGAGATATTGCTCTCGTTTTTGGGGGGCGCGGGCGGTTTTCAGCAGTTGGATGGCCATCTTCATGTTGGTGATGGGGGTGCGCAGCTCATGGGAGACGGTGCTCAAAAAATCATCTTTGAGGCGGTTGAGGCGCTCCAGCTCACCAATTTGCTGCACAGAAGCCTGGTAGAGGCGGGCCTGGCGGATGGCAATGGCGCAGTGATCCGCCACCTGCTGCACCACCTGCACCTCCAGTTCATCAAAGCACTCGGCTGCCGGCTTCGCCAGCCAGAGATCCCCCAGCACCCCTTGGTCATCCCGCAGCGGGCACACCAGCAGGGTCAGCCCTTCCCGGCGGGGGATCCAGCCCTGCCCAGGCAAGTGGCAGAATTGCACCGCTTGACCCCCTTGCAGGTGCCGGTAAAGATCGGGGTAGTCGGCCAAAGTCAGGGTAATCCCGCCGACGGGCGGTAGGGCAGAGGTGTATTCGTAGCGCACCGTGGCTTGGCCGGCTGCCCAATCGTAGAGACAGAGATCGCACCCTTGGATGGACAGCCCCAGAGCCAATTCTTGCACCACTGCCCGCAGGATCTGGGCTTCCTCCAAACTGCTGCGCACCTGGTCGGTGACCCGCTGCAAGAGGGCATCCATAGCCAGAGATCGCTGCAGGGCCGCCGTCCGCTCCTGCACCTCCTGCTCCAGACGGGCGTTGAGGGTTTGCAACTGCCGGTAGAGCTGATTTTGCGTAATGGACAGGGCCAAATGTACCCCGACCCGACTCATCAGCTCTTGCTCTGCAGCTGACCAAGCCTTAGGCTCGTCAATTTTCAGCTCCCGCCAGGCGGCAAAAGAGATCAAAGGCAGTTCTTGTCTGGGATCCCCCTGAGCAAACCAACGGTAACCCGCCCAGTGGGTTTCTTGGCAGATGGCCGCGCGAAACACGCTCAGCCAGCCCACGGGCTGGTCATTCCAGACAAGCTGTACCATCAGCAGGCCACGAATGGGCGTCTGCTTCATCTGCTCTTGCAGCTCCGGCCATTTCTCCAAGTGGGATAGCGACCACATCTTGACCCAGCCCCCCGCTCCTCCGGCCCTTCCGAGCTGCTCCTGTAGCCAGGTGTCGTAGCTGGCCGGGGGTTGCACGCCATGACAACAGAGGGTATCTGCGCCCATAAAGTGGATCCGCAGCCGCGCCCCGATCCCCTGCAAACCGGCAGCAAGCTGCTCCAGCACCGTAGTCAAGGTCGTCTCCGGGTGTAGGGGCGAATAAACCAGGGCAGCAATTTGGTTGATGAGGCGTTCCTGCTGCGCCTTTTGCCGCGCCTGCTCCAGCAATTCCGCCTGAGCAATGGCAATGGAAACTTGATCCGCCACCAACTGCACCACCTGCAGCTCTTCTTGGGAGTAGGGACGAGGCTCAGCATGATGGGAGACCAACAGCCCCCATAGCTCCTGGTGATGCATCAGGGGAACCACCAAGGAAGAGGCCACCCCCATGGATTTCAAATAGTGGACATGGCAGGGATCCACAGGCCGCTGTAGCGGCTCGCCCAGCTGATCCCTAGCAGACAACCCCCAGGACTCCGGCTGGCTGATGGAACGGCTCTGCGCCTCTACATCCACAATCACCCGCGCCTGGGCCGAACGAAACAACCGCCGCGCCTCCTCGGGAATGTCCCCTGCCGGGAAAGTCAGCCCCAAGAGCGAGGGCAGCCGCTCCCCTCCTCGCGCTTCCGCCACCACCGTCCCATGCCCTTCCGGGTCGAAGCGGTAAACCTTCACCCGATGCGTACCCAAAAAGGCGCGCACCTCCTCCACCGTCGCCCTCAGGATCTGATCCAGCTCCAGGGATTGCCGAATCTGGTGGGTGATGCGGTTGATGAGGGCATCTCGGCTGGGTCGAGCTGCGGCAGCCCACGTTTCAGTATCCATAGTTGCAAGCCCCTAGCCCCTGGAATTAGCGGAAAGTACCTAAAAATACATCCCTTTTTTCCAGCATAGGATGCCCTTGAGAAGAGCAGTCGGAGTTCAAAAGAAAAGTTAAAGAAAAAGTTAAAAATGGTAACTCAGGGTTTCCCGGGTTGGAATCGCCTGAGATCGGGTGAGATCTAGGGTCGGGAATGGCCTACGGCTCACCCGCGCCCTCGGAAAGCAGAGCTAGAGGAGAGGCAGCTGAAACAGGCGAGCGGCATTTTGGCTGGTTTCTTCTGCCAGTTTTTCCGGCGGGATTCCCAACAGCTCCGCCAAGGTTTGGGCCACCCGCTGCACATAGGCCGGCTCATTGCGTTTGCCGCGGAAGGGGGTGGGAGCCAGAAAAGGGCAATCGGTTTCCACCAAAAGCTGGGATAGGGGCACCTCCAAGGCCGACCGGCGGACGGTCTCGGCATTTTTGAAAGTAACAATGCCGCTGAAGCTAATGAAGCAGCCCAGCTCGACAAACAGCCGCGTCTCCTCCGGGGATCCGCTCCAGCAATGCATCACCGCCCGCACTGGCCCCCCCGTGGTCATGGCCTCCTTGAGGATGGCGTAGGTGGCTGCTGCCGCCTCGCGGCAATGGACGATCAACGCCAGATCCTGCGCTTGGGCAATGGCAATCTGGGCCCAGAAGGATTCTTTTTGCCGCTCGATATCCGCCGGGTTGGACTTGTAGAAATCCAGGCCCGTCTCCCCGATAGCCACCACTCGCTCGTCGCTGGCGGCCAGGTGGGCGATCTTTTCGGCCAAATCGGGCTGCCACTGGCCCGCCTCCAAAGGGTGCAGCCCCACCGACAAAAATACTTCCGGATACTGGTCGGCAATGGCCTGCAACTGGGGGAATTCTGCTGGTGTTACACAAGAATGCACCAAACGCCGGATCCCCGTCTGACGCCAGCGCTCGGCCACCTGGGGCAGATCCGCGGCAAAATCGGGGTAATTGAGGTGGACGTGAGTATCCACCAAAGGAGCAGCAGGTAAGACGGCGGTGCTCAAGGCTCAGCTCCCCAACAATCGTGTTGCCAACCTTATCCAATTGTAAAAGCTGTCCCCGGCCTGCTTGGGATCCCTTCTGGCGCTCCCGTTTGCCGGCGAGATCCCCTTGCGACGGCTCCTGTGGGAGCAGGATGATCCACAATGATTGAGGAAACCTTACGCCGGAGGTTTGTTATGGCCCGTACCCCCTCGACCATGCTGCCTTTGGGCACCCCAGCCCCTGACTTCAGCCTGCCGGATGTGGTGAGCGGCCAAACCATCTCCCTCTCCACCTTTGCCGACAAGCCGGCCCTGCTGGTGATGTTCATCTGCCAGCACTGTCCCTATGTGAAGCACGTGCAAGAGGAGCTGGCCCGCCTTGGCAGAGATTACAAGGATCGCGGCGTCGGCATTGTAGCCATCAGCGCCAACGATGTGGAGAAATACCCGGATGACAGCCCAGAGAACTTGAAGAAGATGGCCGAGACCTTGGGCTTTACCTTCCCCTTCTGCTACGACGAAACCCAAGAGGTGGCCAAAGCCTTCACCGCCGCCTGCACCCCCGACTTTTTCTTGTTCGACGCGGATCGCAAGTTGGTCTATCGTGGTCAACTGGACGACAGCCGTCCCAGCCTGACCGATGTGCCGGTGACGGGCAAAGATTTGCGGGCGGCGCTGGATAACCTTCTGGCCGGCAAGCCCATCGATCCCGACCAAAAGCCCAGCCTGGGCTGCAACATCAAGTGGAAACCTGGCAATGAGCCTGCTTATTTCGCTGGGTAGATCCCGCTTTTTTGAATCGCGGCCAGGGCCTGTCGATGCAAGCTGGGGTTGGCTGCCGCCAGCACTTCTCCCGTGGAGGTGCGGGTTAAGGGATCCCCTCGCCAATCGGTAATCACGCCACCGGATCCCTCAATCACCGGCACAAGGGCAGCAAAATCGTAGAGGGCAAGGCCACACTCCATCACCAGATCCACACAGCCGCTGGCCAGCAGGCCGTACTGGTAGCCATCGCCCCCATAGGAGGTAATGTGAACTGCTTGGCTGAGCCCCTGGAAGCACCGTTGTTGGTCGGGTTGGGTGAACAAATCAGGGGTGGTACAGCTCAAGTAGGCGCGGCTGAGGTCGGTATTGGCCTTGGTTTGAGCAGCCTGTCGGTGAGAGGGGGTCATCCATTGGGTGGGTTGTCCCCGCACCCCCAGCCAGCGTTCCCGCAACACCGGTTGATCGATGATGCCCAAAATGGGGCGGTCTTCTTCCAAGAGGGCAATCAGAGTAGCAAAGGTGGGCTTGCCGGTGGAAAAGGCGATGGTGCCATCCAAGGGATCCAGAACCCAGGTATAGAGGGATCCCGTCTGGTGAAAACCAAACTCTTCGCCAAGGATGTTGTGTTCTGGCACTTGGGCCATGAGCAAAGCCCGCATGGCCCGCTCTGCCTCCCGGTCGGCTACCGTCACAATTGGGGAGCGGGCCTCTTTGTATTCGGCTTGCAGTTCTCCGCGAAACAGGGGGCGAATCACCGCTCCGGCAGCATCGGCCAGGGCCTGGGCCAGTTCAATCCACTCTGCCTTGACCACCTTTTGCCCACCCTATTTGCGCGTCTCCCCTCTTAGCATAGAGTAAGGGTTTCCCCCCGGTTATGCGGTCTGGCTTGCTCTTAACTCCTCTGGAATGGCTTTGGACGGCGATTGGGGTCCTCCTGACCATTTTGGGCACCCTAACCCATTTGAGTTTTCCGCCGGAGCTGCCTGGGTTGGGGGGATACAGCTTCTCGCTGCAAATTGGGGGCGTGTTGCTGACGGCTTGTTTGGCGGGGCCGGTGGCGGCGGTGTGCGCCCAGATCGTCTACCTAGGGTTGGGGCTGGCAGGGCTACAGGTGTTTGCCCAAGGGGGAGGGTGGCAGTACCTATACCAGCCTGCCTTTGGCTACTTGCTGGGGTTTCTGCCAGGAGCCTGGGCCTGCGGGACAATTGCTTTTCGGCAACGGGATCCCTACCCTTCTCCCCCGGCCCACCAACGTGCTGTCGATGGGAAGCGGTTGGCAGAAGGGATCCCTGACTCCCCGGTGGGCCTCCAAGAGCTGGGATCCGGCAGCTTGGTGGCTTTGGCCTTGGTTCACCTGACCGGGATTCTCTACCTTTTGGCCACACAACCCTGGAATGGGGAGTTGCTGAGGTTGATAGGGCTTTACTCCGGCTATACTCTGCCGGGACAGATCATCGTGGCCAGCTTTGTTGCGGTGATAGCGTTGCTGTTGCGGCGCTTGCTGCTGCTTTGAAGCGGAGGAACCAACTGTGCGCAAAGGCCCATGCAGATTTGGGTCGGGGCGCCTCCTTTCTCAGGCTGCGGCGGCAGAAAGTAGCTTAGAGCCGTGCTAACCCCAACGGCAGTTCCAGATGGAGGCGCAGATTCTGGTCAAGTCTTGTGAGGATTGACGGGTTTTCGTGAGGAACTGAGGGATGCAACGTACTGCTCTGATCCTTTTGGCCACCGGCCTTTTGGCCACTGGGCTGGCTGCCTGTGGAGATGGCGGCAGCTCAGGGGGTTCGATCCTGCCCCCACCCCAAGGCCCAACGGTTTCGTTTATCAATGCGCCCACCTCGGTGCGGGTAGGCACCTCCACGCCGGCTTTTACGGTGCAGGTGAGTGTGCCGGGTGGTGCTCGTCCAACGCAGTTCATCGAGCTGGAAACTTTCAACCCCAGTGGCGTGCGCGTGCAAAGGGAATTCTTCAGCCCACAGCAGGCCGGCTGTAACCCTGGGGCCACCTTTTGTAGCTTCAGTACCGATTTCCGCGTTGCCCTCGGGGATCCCATCGGCGTTTGGCAGTTCCGGATTACCGCGTTTGACCAACAGAATCGCTCCGGATCCCAAACACTGCTGATTACAGCCTTCCAGTAGGCAAGCAGAGTTGCCGGTTTTGGGGTGAGGCCACTCACTCTAGAGGGGAATGCCCACCAGCGGGCCGAAGTCCGAACAAGGACTGAATCTTGCTCACCACTGCGGCTTTCTTCCTGCTTCCACAACCCCTAACCAGCAGCAGCTTGCGTCGCCGCACCGCCGGAGGGATCTCCACAGGCGTCAATTTCCCCAGGGCTAGCGTTCCGCGCCGCCGGTGCGACCGGCAGAGTTCCACAAAAATAGGGCCGGAGGCATGCCCCCTCAAGCTATGAGCCGGTTATCACTGGAGTTCGCAAGCTGCCCAAGGCGGGATCCCCTACTCCAGGTCTCGACGGTTGGGGTTGCGGGAGGGGTCGTTGCTCAAAAAACCAAACACAAAAAGCCCCACAAAAAAGATGACAACCGCGTAAACAGAGATTTTCAGTAACAGCATAGTTTCAGCAACCCGTTTCCGACTGAGTGAACTGATGAAGCGATAAGGCAATCGTAAAACAAGGGTGAACCACCCCAGAGAGGGGATCCCGTCAAACCTGAGACCCCGCAAAACTTCTTCACAACATCATACCTCTCAGCGGCCCTTTTTCCCGCAAATGGCCCCAGTCTCCCCCCGAGAGATCCTTTCATCCCATCCTCAGAAAAGGCTGCAAAGCCCGGCATGTCGGGGATCCCCGGCAAGAGCAGAGATTGTTAAGAAATATTTTGGACTGGAAACAAAGATTGCCGCTCCTCAGCGGCGGCAGCGCTCGCGGGCGACCGGGACATAGGAAGATAGGATTTGTGGCTTTGCCGGGTCTTGCCGGACGTGTGTTGGATTTGCCCATGCCTTTTGATCGGTTAGGCCACTTAGAGGCTCTGGATGGGCGGTCGGAAACTCAGCCGCAACCTTTGTCGGGGATCTATCGGCCTCAGGAGTTGCCGCTTTCCGATGGGATCCCAGCTTTTCTGCACCACTGGCCCCAGGGATCCCCTTGTGGAAGGGTGTTGCTTTTGCACGGCAAAGGGGATCACGGCGGCGGGTTTTGCCCTTTGGCCGGCGAGTTGGCTGCTCAAGGGTGGGAGGTTTTGGCTCCCGACATGCGGGGATTTGGTCGCTCCGGCGGGATCCGCTGCTGGATCGACCGCTTCAGCCAATATCAAGCGGATCTGGAGAGGATCGCCCAGCAGGTCTGGCCGCAGAAAGGGATCCCGCAGATCTGGTGCGGGTACAGCGCGGGGGCCAACTGGGTTACGGAATATGCCCTCGCCCATCCCGACCAAGTGCAGGGCCTGGTTCTCATCTCTCCGGCTTTTCGCATCGACCACTATTTCACCCCTTTTACCCACGCCCTTCTGCAAGTTTTGGACAGGGTTATTCCCCAGTTGGCCTTGACCGGCCTCTACGAGCCGGCGCGGGTGACTTCCCTACCCGAGCAGCAAGCCGCCTTTGCGGCGGATCCCTACATGTGCGGTGTGACGCGGGCCAGATTTACAGCCGAACTGGCGCGCAGTGGACAGCGCTGCCTTGATCAAGCCCATCGGCTTCGCCTGCCGGTTTTGCTGCTTTACACCTCCGCCGATATCGTCGTCAATCCTGCGGGAGCTGTGGATTTTGCCCGTCGGCTGCCCCAGGGAGAGATCCACGATTTTCCCCAGTCCCGCCACGATCTTTTACACGACTGCCAAGCCGAAGCGGTAAAAGAGACCCTTCGCCGCTGGCTGGCTCGGCATTTTCCCTCTGCCCCGGATGTCGCCCCTCGCCCAACGACCAACTCAGCCCCTACCGACCTCATGGCAAAATAGAAACGCCCTCTTTCCCCCTGCTCTCATGAGCCAAGACCTGATCTACCGTCCCCGTCGGCTGCGGCGCACAGAGGCCTTCCGCCAGATGGTGCAGGAAACCCACCTGCGGGTGCAGGATCTGATCTATCCCCTGTTTGTCATGGAGGGGGAGAACCAGCGGCAGGAAGTGGAGTCGATGCCCGGCTGCTACCGCTACACCCTAGACCTGCTGCTAAAGGAGGTGGAAGAAGCCGCTCAACTGGGGATCCCGGCGGTGGCCCTGTTCCCGGTGGTGCCGGAAGAGAAAAAGGATCCCACCGGGCAGGAGTGCTTCAACCCGGAAGGCTTGATCCAGCGGGCGGTGCGGCGGATTAAACAGGAAATTCCCGAGATCTTGGTGGTAACCGATGTGGCCTTGGATCCTTACAACAGCGACGGCCACGACGGCATTGTGCGGGATGGGGTGATCCTCAACGACGAGACGGTGGAAGTTTTGGTCAAGCAAGCCCTCTCCCAAGCAGAGGCGGGAACCGACATTGTGGCCCCCTCGGACATGATGGACGGTCGTGTCGGTGCCATTCGGGAGGCCCTGGACGACCAAGGCTATACCGATGTGGCGATCCTGGCCTATTCTGCCAAATATGCCTCTGCCTTCTACGGCCCCTTCCGCGATGCCCTGGGATCCGCGCCCAAATCGGGAGACAAGAAAAGCTATCAAATGGATCCCGCCAATGCTCGGGAAGCCATCAAGGAAGTGGAGCTGGACGAGGCCGAGGGGGCGGACATGGTGATGGTGAAGCCGGCCCTGGCCTACCTGGACATCATCTACCGAGTTAAGGAATCGACGGATCTGCCCGTGGCTGCCTACAACGTCAGCGGCGAGTACGCCATGATCAAAGCCGCCGAACAAAAAGGCTGGATCGACGGCAAAAAAGTGATGATGGAATCGCTGCTGGCCATGAAGCGGGCCGGTGCCGATATCATCCTCACCTACTTTGCCAAAGAGGTGGCCCTGCTTCTCAAACAAGCCTAGGCAGAGGCAGCCTACGGCCTGGCAGACGGCTGGGTGGACTGCCCGATCCAGGAAGGGTGGGTGTTCTTCTCGTCGTCCGCCACCCAGGTACTGGGATCCACCAAACGCACCTGAATTTGATTGCGTGGCACCCGATTCAGCCGTTCCTTGATCAGGGCCTCCTGCTGCAAGGGATCCATACCTCGATCCACCCCCTCCTGCAGCCGAGAAATCCGAGTGGACAAGACCTCGATATGCCGCTCCAGAACCTGGAGCCGGTGGTGCTGAGCCAACTGCACCGGCAAGAGGCGATACAAACCACTGAGGGCAGCCGCCGTAAACAAGACATTCACCCCGATGTGACAGGCCATCTCCCAGACTTGAGGCTCGTGGCCGGGTTCTTGCCGTCCGCGCCGGCGGGAGCGCTGGACAGGGATCGTCCGCCGACCGGAAATTGGGAGAGAGGAGGGAAACCCTGCCCGAACCAGGGATCCCTGCCCTTGGGAGCGATGCACTCGTGGAGCAACAGAGATGTCCAGCCGCGGCCCAGCAACCTGCTCTGCACGCATAGACACGTGGCGAGCCGGGGTACGGGAAGAAGACTTGGGTGTCACGGGTGAAGGGAAGAAAATAGGGGGACGATGAACCACCTCTGCTGCCAAGAAGCGCAGCTAGGGCCTATTGAAGCCGATTTTTCCAGGTGTGTCAGCTTACTAGCGCAGGAGCCCCGCACTGTACCCGTAGGGTCAGTGTTGGGAGGAATGCGCTTTGATGAAGTACAATGAACTTATGAGCCAAATCCTGACCATATCCTGCAAGCTCAAGGTGTCCCAGTCGCAAGCCGCTAAATTGGACGCGACGATGGATGCCTTTATGCAGGCACTGAACTGGGTCAACCAGAACACGCCGGAGAAGATCGTCAATGCGGTCAAACTGCAGTCCCTTTGCTACTACGAGATTCGCGCCCGATTCGGCTTGTCCAGTAACTTGGCCCAGCAGGTCTGCAGACGGGTGGCCGGCGCCCGCAAAGTGGCGAGACAGCGCAACCGTCCAGTTAAAGAGTTCAAGCGTAGGTTCGCTACCTACGACGCTCGTATCTTCTCGTTCCGCGAGAAAGACCGGACAGTGTCGCTGACCACGGTTGAAGGGAGAGAACGCTTTGAGCTAGCCATTGGTAACTACCAGCGTGGGATGCTGGCTGGCTCTAACCCCAAATCGGCCACCCTAGTCCAGCGGAAGGATGGCTCCTACTCCATCCAGATTTGCGTAGAGGAAAAGCCACCCAAGCAACAAGATACCGACAAGGTGATCGGGGTGGACTTGGGGAGGACAGATATTGCCCATACGTCAGAGGGGGACAACTGGAATGGACAGCAGTTGAGCAGAGTCCGAGAGCGCTACTCCCGGTTGAGGGCGGTACTCCAACGCAAAGCCAGTAAGGGCACACGCAGTTCGCGGCGCAGATGCAGAGAACTGTTGCAACGGCTGTCTGGCAAGGAGAGACGCTTTCAAGTGTGGGTCAATCATCGCATCTCCAAAGCTATTGTCTCTAGGGCAAAGGCGACAAACAGCGCTATTGCTCTGGAAGACCTGACAGGGATCCGGGAAAGGGTCAATCAACAGCCACGCAGCAAGACAGAGCGTAGGCGGGCCAACAGTTGGGCGTTCTACCAACTGAGGCAGTTTCTGGAATACAAGGCGAGAGTTGCGGGGGTGACTGTGGTGCTGGTGCCGCCCGCCTACACCAGCCAGACCTGCCACAAGTGCCTGCACATCCATCCCGACCCTGCGCAATCCTACCGCAGTGGTAAGTCGTTCAAGTGTGGACACTGTGGATGGGAAGGGGATGCGGACTTTAATGGTGCGAATGTGATTGCGCTTTTGGGGGCTGTCGTAAACCAGCCTAGAGGTTCGGGCCTGTTTTGTTCTCTGGTAGAGCAAAGCAGGCTCAGGGCTGCTGAAAGCCCGCTCCGTACCGCTTAGCGGTCGGAGTCGGGTAGTTTACGCTTTGCCGCAAAACATTTTTATTCTTGGGCTTTCTTGGGCTCTGCCACTTCGCCAAGCTCAGCAAACGGATGGCGGGATCCCAGGCAATGGCCAACGCGGGGCAGGAAACGCGCTAGGCTAGAGGTTCGAATAGCGGAAAGGCTCTGCACCGTTCAAAGGACAAGGGCGGCACAGGGCTTGTGCAGATGCAAGTCGGATCCACATCATGCGCATTGTCATCACGGGTGGAAGTGGTTTTATCGGGCGTCGCTTGGTGGCCCGTCTGCTGGAGCAAGGGGATCAGGTTTTGGTCTTGACCCGCCGCCTGGAGCAGGCCCGCCGCATTTTGGGGGAATCCCCCAACCTCAAGCTGCTGCCCTACGATCCCTACCAACCGCAAGCCTGGGCAGCCGCCCTGGAAGGGTACGAGGGGATTGTCAACTTGGCCGGAGAGCCTTTGGCTTCTTCTCGCTGGACAGAGACCAAGAAAAAAGAAATCCGTCGTAGCCGTGTGGAAACCACCCAGGCCCTTGTCCAAGCCCTCGCCTCCCTCAACCAAAAGCCCCAGGTGATGATCAGCAGCTCGGCGGTGGGTTACTACGGATCCCATCCGGCAGGAGAACCCTTAACAGAGACGGATCCCCCGGCCCAAGATTTTCTGGCAGAAGTCTGTCAAGCTTGGGAAGCTGCCGCCCGGCCGGTTGAGGAATTGGGGATCCGTTTGGCCATCCTGCGCACGGGGATTGTGTTGGGTCCGGATGGAGGAGCGCTGGGGCAGATGCTGGCCCCCTTTCAGTTCTTTATCGGCGGAACGATCGGCTCCGGCAAACAATGGCTGTCTTGGATCCACCGCGAGGATTGGGTGAGCTTGGTCTGCTTCCTGCTGGAGCAGGGATCCGGAGTGTTCAACGCCACCGCTCCCAACCCGGTGCAGATGGAAGAGTTTTGCCGAACCTTAGGCCAGGTCTTGGGTCGCCCCTCTTGGTTGCCTGTGCCGGAGCTGGCGTTGGAACTGCTGTTGGGCGAGGCAGCTCAAGTGGTTTTGACGGGGCAGAAAGTGATCCCGCAAGCGGCTTTGCAGATGGGCTTTACCTTCCAGTACCCACAACTGAAAGAGGCATTACGACAGATCCTCCTCCCCCGCTGACTTCTCTCTACGCCAATTATTCTTCCGTGAAATCGGCTTCCACCACCCCTGAAGCAGAGCTGGGATCAGGGCTGGCAGCCGCAGTGGGTGCCGGAGCCGGTCGCGATGCCTGGGGCACTTGCACAATTTGGGGAGTAAAGATGAATAGGTTGTACACCGTGTTGCGGCGGATGTTGTCCATCATCTCCAGGAACAGCTCGTAGCCCTCGTTCTTGTACTCGATCAGGGGATCCTTCTGACCGTAGCCTCGCAGGCCCACAGCTTCCCGCAGCGCCTCCATCTGCTGCAGGTGTTCCCGCCAGAGGGTGTCCACCTGTTGCAACAGGAAAAAGCGCTCTGCCTTGCGCATCAAACCGGGCTCAAAGGTATCCAGAAAAGCCTCTTTGGCCTCATAGGCCAGTTCTGCCTGCTTGATCAGGTAGTCCAAGATCTGCTCGTAGGAGAGATCCTGCAGGTCTTCAACCTTGAGGTTTTGCTTCAGGAGCGGCACAAACTCCTGCATCTTGGCGGTCAGCTTGTCGATTTCCCACTCTTCCGGGGGCAGCTCTGGGTTGACATGCGCTCGCACGATCTCGCCGACGGTTTTGCGCACATAGTCAAGGATCTTGGTCTTGAGGTTCTCCCCCTCCAAGATGCGCCGCCGCTCCGAGTAGATGGCCCGCCGCTGGTTGTTGAGAACCTCGTCGTATTCAAACACCTGCTTACGCAGGTCAAAGTAGTACACCTCCACCTTGCGCTGGGCATTTTCCAGGCTCTTCGACAGGAGCGGGTGCTCGATGGGCATATCCTCCTCCACCCGGAACATGTCCATGAGCTTGGCTACCCGTTCGCCACCGAAAATCTTGAGCAGGTTGTCTTCCAAGCTGAGGAAAAACCGCGAGGAGCCGGGATCCCCTTGTCGCCCGGCGCGGCCCCGCAGCTGGTTGTCGATACGGCGGGATTCATGGCGCTCCGTACCGATCACATGCAGGCCCCCCAGCCTCACCACCTCTTCGTGCTCGGCCTCAGTAATTTTTTCGTACTCGGCTTTGATGCTGTTGTAAACCTCCCGCAGTTGCAAAATTAGCGGATCCTGCACCGGCGCTTTCTCGGAAGCTACTGCGATGAGATCCTCCACCACCAGCTCTGGCAGACGGTTCAGCCCATACTTGGTCACGGCTGCTGCCACCACTTCGTCTAAAGCTTGGTTGGTGCGGGCCGACAGCTCACAGGGGTAAAAATTGGGGGAGACCACCGTCCAGGATTTTTTCGGCTTGGGTGCTGTCCCACCAAATCCCTGGCCACCCCCCCGTCCCACCATCTGAACGGATCCCAAGGGGTTGTCGGCGTCCAATTGAGCCAGCTTGGGCATCAGCCGTTCCCGCAGCTTGAGGCGGGCCATGTACTCCGCATTGCCTCCCAAGATGATGTCCGTGCCTCGACCGGCCATGTTGGTAGCAATGGTTACAGCGCCTTTTCGCCCCGCCTGGGCAATGATCTCCGCCTCCCGCTCCACGTTTTCTGGCTTGGCGTTGAGGAGGTTGTGGGGGATCCCCATTTCCTTGAGCATGGCCGAGAGGCGTTCGGATTTTTCCACGCTGGTGGTGCCCACAAGGACGGGGCGCCCCTGGGCGTGCATGTGGGCAATTTCCTCGGCAACCGCTTGCCACTTGCCCCTTTCGGTCTTGTACACCAAGTCGGGGGCATCTTTGCGGCGGATGGGTCGGTTGGTGGGGATCACCGTGACTTCTAGGTTGTAGGTTTTGCCGAACTCGGCCTCCTCGGTGCGGGCCGTGCCCGTCATGCCAGAGAGCTTGGGATAGAGCAGAAAAAGGTTTTGGTAGGTGATGGTGGCCAGGGTTTGGCTCTCGCTTTGAATCGGCACCCCCTCTTTGGCCTCCACCGCCTGGTGCAGCCCATCAGACCAGCGGCGGCCGGGGAGCACCCGCCCGGTGAACTCGTCCACGATCACCACCTCTTGATTGCGGACGATGTAGTGGACATCCTTGATGAAGAGCTCTTTGGCCTTCACCGCGTTAAAGACAAAGTGCGCCCAGGGATCCTTGGGATCAAACAGGTCAGAGACTCCCAGCAACCGCTCGGCGGCTTCAAACCCCTCGTCGGTAAGGATGACGTTGCGGGCTTTTTCATCCACCTCATAGTGTTCATCTCGGATCAGCTCCCGCGCCACCTGGGCTGCCCGCAGATATTTTTCGGAGGGGCGAGCCACCTGACCGGAGATGATCAGGGGAGTGCGGGCTTCATCAATCAGGATTGAGTCCACCTCGTCGATGATGCAGTAGTTAAAGGGCCGTTGCATCACCTCTTTGATGTCGGTGGCCATGTTGTCCCGCAGGTAGTCGAAGCCCAGCTCGCTGTTGGTGCAGTAGGTAATGTCGCAGTTGTAGCTGCGGCGCTTTTCTTCGGGTGACATGCCCTCTTGCACTAGACCGACTGTCAGGCCCAAGAAACGGTGCACCTGCCCCATCCACTCCGAGTCGCGCCGCGCCAAGTAGCCGTTGACGGTAACGATGTGAACCCCCTTCCCAGTCAGGCCGTTCAAGTAGGCAGGCAGGGTGGCGACCAGGGTTTTCCCCTCGCCGGTTTTCATTTCGGCAATCTGGCCTTCGTGCAGCACCATGCCGCCGATGAGCTGTACGTCGTAATGGCGCAAGTTCAAAACTCGCTTGGCGGCCTCCCGCACCACGGCAAACGCCTCCGGCAAGAGATCGTCCAGAGATTCTCCTCTGTCCAAGCGCTGGCGAAACTCTGTGGTCTTGGCCTTGAGCTCCGCATCCGAAAGAGAGGCGATCTCGATCTCCAGCGAGTTGATCAACTTGACGACAGGACGGTACTGCCGGATCTTCCGATCGTTAGGATCCCCGAGGAGCTTTTGTAGGGTTTGGAGCATGGGCAAGCCTAGGCCAATGAAGAACATTGATTAATGATGCAATTCTACCATTTTGACTTGGCCGGCCAGGGAGAGGTGGGCCCAGATGAGCTGAGAGCAAAACACCAGAGCCAACCAAAGCCATCAGAATGGATGAGGAGAGCCGGCAGTTACTTGCAGTCCGCGGCGAGAAAATGTCACTCTAGGGAGGCGAAGGGATCCCGACCAAACCGTACTCTGCCGAGGCTCATGAATTTTTTGGGTGTTGGACTGCCGGAAATGTTGGTCATCTTTGCGGTGGCTCTCTTGGTTTTTGGGCCCCGCAAACTGCCGGAGATTGGTCGCACGCTGGCCAAAACCCTGCGCAGCCTGCAGGATGCTTCCAGAGAGTTCGAGGCGCAACTGAACAAAGAGGCCCAAGAGCTGGAGAAAGCCACCCGCGGGACAACGGCTGCCGCCCCTCCCAAGGCTTCCCGAACAGCAGCCGCGGCTGAGCCCAAAGCCGAGTCGGTCGCCACAGCCGATACACCCACCTCAGAGATGGCTCCCCCCCCATCCGTAGCCGACGACGCTCAAACCGCAGACGCTGCTTAGTCTATGCCCCGCTTTAACCCCCTTTGCTTCGGCATGGAAATTACGCGCCTGTTCGAGCAAGGGCAGTCCTACTTCGCTCCTGCCAAGGTGGAGACCTGGCTGCGGCAACATGGTCAGAACCCGTCCGACTATGAGATCTCGTTTCGCCAGGAACTGCCCCCTGCCGGCTCTTCTGCAGCGATGTGGATTCGCATCGACCTAAAGCGTTGGGATGGCCAGCCGGTGGATCCCTGGCTATTGGAAGAGATCAACCGGGTAGATTGAGAATGGATTGCTCTTGGGGAGAGCCAGTCCCCACAAAGTTGAGGCTGTTGTCTACCGATGCCCAGTGCCACCCTGTTGGTATCTTGCCGTAAACTACCCGACACCAACCGTCTAAGCGGTACTGAGCGGGCTTTTAGTGGCCCTGCAGTTAGCAAGCCAACCGCGAGCCTCTGGGCTGGCTTACAGCAGCCCCAATCGACCGTTACCAGTGCCTTGAACAACCGTTTCTGGTGTCCGCAGAATGATTATAGCATTCCTCCCGACACTGAGTCTACGGGTACAGTGCGGGGCTCCTGCAATTTCTAGCTGATCAAAAAGGGCTGGTAGCCAAGCTCTCCAGCTTCATCTACAGCTACGGCGGCAACATCATTCACGCCGATCACCATACGGATCCCGAGGCAGGACTGTTCTTGAGCCGCATCGAGTGGGACTTGGAGGGCTTCCAACTGGAGCGAGGGGAAATTGTCCCCGCCTTTTCGGGTATTGCCCGTGGGATCCAAGCCAACTGGGAACTGCATTTTTCCGACACTCGCCGTCGCATTGCGTTGTGGGCCAGCAAGCAAAGCCACTGCCTTTTGGATCTGATCTGGCGGCAAAGGGCGGGAGAACTGCCCGCCGAGATCCCCTTGATCATCAGCAATCACCCCGACCTGGAATCGGTGGCCCGCTCCTTCGGTATCGATTACTACCACATCCCCGTTTCTCCAGAGGGCAAAGCCGCAGCCGAAGCCCGTCAGCTCGCTCTCCTGCAGGAATATCGAATTGACCTGGTGGTGTTGGCCAAGTACATGCAGGTCTTGAGTGGGTGGCTGCTCCGCCAAGCCCCGCCGGTCATCAACATTCACCATTCCACCCTGCCCGCCTTTGCCGGAGCCAACCCCTACCACCGCGCCCATCAACTGGGGGTGAAGATCATCGGCGCGACTGCCCACTATGCCACCGAAGATCTGGACGAAGGGCCGATCATCGAGCAAGACGTGGTGCGGGTCAGTCACCGCGATACCGTTGCCGACCTCGTCCGCAAAGGCCGCGACATGGAACGCCTAGTCCTGGCACGGGCAGTGCGGTATCACCTGGAGAATCGGGTGCTGGTGTACCACAACAAAACGGTGGTGTTTGCGTAAACTACCCGACCCTGACTGCTTCGCAGTACAGTGCGGGCTTTCGGTAGCCCTGCAGTTGGCAAGCCAACCACGAACCTCTAGGCTGGTTTACAGCAGCCCCCAAAAGCGCAATCACATTCGCACCATTCAAATCCGCATCCCCTTCCCATCCACAGTGCCCACACTTGAACGACTTGCCACTGCGGTAGGATTGCGCAGGGTCGGGATGAATGTGCAAACACCGGTGGCAGGTCTGCGACGTGTAGGCAGGCGGAACAAGAATCAGAGCAACCCCCGCACGCAGAGCCTTGTACTCCAAAAATTGACGGAGTTGATAAAACGCCCAACTATTTGCCCGCCTACGCTCTGTCTTGCTGCGTGGCTGTTGATTGACCCTTTCCCGGATCCCTGTCAGGTCTTCCAGAGCGATAGCGCTGTTGGTAGCTTTTGCCCTAGAGACAATAGCTTTGGAGATGCGATGATTGACCCACGTTTGAAAGCGTCTTTCCTTGCCAGACAGCCGTTGCAACAGTTCTCTGCATCTGCGCCGCGAACTGCGGGTGCCCTTACTGGCTTTGCGTTGGAGTGCCGCCCTCAACCGGGAGTAGTGGTCGCGGACTCTGTTCAACTGCTGTCCATTCCAATTGTCCCCGTCTGACGTATGGGCAATATCCGTCCTCCCCAAGTCCACCCCCAGCACTCTGCCCGTGCGTTGCGGTGGGGATGGCTCCGCTTCCACACAGATTTGAATGGAGTAGGAGCCGTCTTTACGCTTGACCAGAGTGGCAGATTTGGGATTGGAGCCTGCCAGCCGTTCTCTCTGGTAACGGCCAATCGCCAGCTCAAAGCGCTCTCGACCCTCCACCGTGGTCAGCGACACCGTCCAGTCTTTCTCGCGGAACGAAAAGATACGGGCATCGTAGGTAGCGAAGCCACCCTTGAACGCTTTGACGGGGCGGTTTTTCTGTTGGGCAACTTTACGGGCGCCGGCCAGCCGTCTGCAGACCTGCTGGTCGCGTAAGCGGGACGTAGTCCTTGCCAAGTTACTGGACAAGCCAAACCGAGCGCGAATCTGGTAATAGCAAAGGGACTGGAGTTTGACTGCGTTGACTACTTTTTCTGGTGTGTTTTGGTTGACCCAGTTCAACGCCTGCACAAAGGCATCCATTGTCGCATCCAACTTTGCGGCTTGCGACTGGGACACCTTGAGCTTGCAGGAGACGGTCAGGACTTGAGTCATGGTTCTATCATAACTTCCGCATTCCTCCCGACACTGACCCTACGGGTACAGTGCGGGGCTCCTGCGATTTCTAGCTGAAGTTCAGGTAACTGTGCAGCCAGCTTGAGAACAGCTGTTCGCTGGCCCAGATTCTGGAGTCGGGTTGAGATAAGCAGCAAATAGTTAAGTTGGCTACAGAATCCCCTGACTTGTTGCTTAGGTCTGCTTTGAATCTTGGGTCTTCTTTGAGATTTATAGGATCCCTCAATACTCGAAGGTCATGGGCGGGAAGCGGGAAGGGCGAGATCTGAGCTGGGCCGGTTCAGAGGGGGGAGCGGGATCCCGAAAGGCTTTTGCCTCCTGCTGAAGGTGTTGCATGGCCTGCTCGATTTCCTGAAGTCGCGCGTGGATTTGCCCTTGCCGCTCTCGAATAAACTCTAGCTCTTGGTTGAGCCGCTGCTTTTCGACAGTGAGCTGCTGCATTTCGGCATAGAGGGCGGATTCGGTTTGGCGGCGAGGGATCGAGCGCAGCTTGGGGCGAGGTCGAGTTCGGGGCACACGGGGCAAGCTCATAAGGGGGGATCCCGGAAAACGGCTTGCGCCTATCCTAGCGTGCTCTTGGCGGCCCTTCTATTCCTAGGTAGGATCCATTCGTCCGGTGTGGAAAACAGCGATGGTGGAAACTGGAGCAGACCTGTTGCAACGCTACGGCAGCGGTGAGCGGGACTTCAGCAACAGCCAACTGGCCGGAGCTGATCTGGCCGGGGCCGACTTGGCCGGGATCGACTTGGGGGGATCCATTCTCCGCCAGGCAAAGCTGGCCTCTGCCAACCTGGAGCGGGCCTACCTGAGCGGCGCCGACCTCAGCCAAGCGGATCTGCAGGGATCCAACCTGCGGCTGGCCAACCTAGAGAAAGCCAAGCTGCAGGGATCCCGATTGCAAGGAGCCAACTTGCGTGGGGCCAACCTGGCCGAAGCGGACTTGAGCGAAGCCGATCTCAGCCAAGCGGACCTGGCAGGGGCCAATCTCACCGGGGCCAACTTGAGAGGAGCCCTTCTGGCCCAGTGCAAACTCAAGCTGGCCAACCTGCGAGGGGCTTGCTACGACGCCACCACTCAGATGGAAGCGGGTGTTACACCGGTGGAGCTGGGCATGGTTCAAGCCTAGAGGGGGAAATGGGGCTAGTCCTCCGGCTCCAAGTCCAGGATCTCCTGAATTTCGGCATCGGTATAGCCCACCGCCCGCAACTTCTCCGATACCGTCTGAATCTCCCCTGGAGACAAATCCTGCTGCCGTACCCGATCCCAGAGATTGGCCACAATCTGCAGCAGCAAACCGCTGCTCTCCGCCTCAAACAGCTCAAAAGCCGTGGCTAGCTCAATGGCCTGCAACACCTCCTCGGCACTGCCAATCGGCTGATCGAGGGATCGTTCCTCCAGCTCCACCAGCAACTGGCGCAGTTGGTTCAGGCCATCCCCAAGAGCAGACATACAGCAGGCTCCACAACGGCACTCGAACCCTCACCCTAGCAGACCCCTATCATTCCGCAAAAGGAATCCCGCCAATTCTGCGGCAGCTACAGCTATTCTGATTAAGAGAGCGATTCAACTGCAATCGAGGCGATTGTCGAGTCAGCATAGACAATCAACAACACCCAAACAACACCGAGAGGAGATGCATGAGTATGGCCCCAGTGAACGTCCTGCCCAATACCCCCCAGCCTTTAGCCGATGAGGGTGGCACCACCTTGGACTATGGCAGCGCGGTTTACCGGCAGGCCTACTCTCGCATCAACGGCATTGTGATCGAAGGGGAACAAGAAGCCCACGACAACTACCTCAAGCTGGCCGAGATGTTGCCGGAAGGGGCAGAGGAGCTGCACAAGCTGGCCAAGATGGAATTGCGGCACATGAAAGGCTTTCAATCCTGCGGCAAAAACCTGCAGGTAGAGCCGGATAGGGAGTTTGCCCGCACTTTCTTCGCCCCTTTGCGCAACAATTTCCAAAAAGCGGCAGCAGCCGGAGACCTAGTTACCTGCTTGGTCATTCAGTCGCTGATCATCGAATGCTTTGCCATTGCCGCCTACAACATTTACATCCCCGTCGCCGATGAGTTTGCCCGCAAGATCACCGAGGGGGTGGTCAAGGATGAATATCTGCACCTCAATTTTGGAGAGCGCTGGCTAGGGGAGCATTTTGGCGAGGTCAAAGGGCAGATCGAAGCGGCCAACGCCCAGAACCTGCCCTTGGTCTGGCAGATGCTGCAGCAGGTGGACCAGGATGTAGAAGCCATCTATATGGATCGCGAGGCCATCGTCGAGGATTTTATGATTGCCTATGGAGAGGCGCTGGCCAACATCGGCTTCAGCACCCGCGAGGTGATGCGCCTCTCTGCCCAGGGTTTGCGGGCAGCATGACCCACCTCAGCTAGAAGTCGCAGGAGCCCCGCACTGTACCCGTAGGTTCAGTGTTGGGAGGAATGCGCTTTGATGAAGTACAATGGACCTTAATGGTGCAAGCGTAATTGCGCTCTTGGGGGCTGCTGTAAACCAGCCTAGAGGTCCGGGCTTGTTTTGTTCTCTGGTAGGGCAGAGCAGGCTCAGGGCTACTGAAAGCCCGCCCTGTACCGCTTAGCGGTCGGAGTCGGGTAGTTTACTTATCCAAGCGGGTAAACCTTTATGTTCGGCCTGATCGGGCACTTGACCAGCCTGGCCCATGCGAAGCAGGTGGCAGACAAGCTGGGTTATTCCGAATATGCGGAGAGCGACCTGGAGTTCTGGTGCATGGCTCCCCCTCAGGTGGTGGACGAGATCACGGTAACCAGCATCACCGGCCAAAAGATTTATGGGCAGTACGTCGAATCCTGTTTCTTGCCGGAGATGTTGGCGGGGGGACGGGTAAAGGCCGCCTGTCGGAAAGTGTTGAATGCCATGGCCCTAGCCCAGCGGCGCGGCTTGAACATTACGGCTTTGGGGGGATTTAGCAGCATCATTTTTGAGACTTTTCGCCTCGACAGTCTCCGGCGAGTCCGCAACATTGACTTGGAGATCCAACGCTTTACCACCGGCAATACCCACACGGCCTACATCATCTGTCAGCAACTGCAGTTGGCGGCCCAGCGCTACGCCATGGACTTGGCAGCCGCTACGGTTGCGGTGGTGGGGGCGACCGGAGATATCGGCAGCGCCATTTGTCAATGGTTGGTGGCCCACACTCACTTGGGCAAGTTGTTGCTCATAGCTCGAGAGCGGCGGCGCCTAGAGGAATTGCAGGCCAACCTCAAGCAGGGGGAGATCTCTTCGCTGGAAGAGGCCCTGCCCCGCGCTGACTTTATCGTTTGGGTGGCCAGCATGAGCCAAGGCATGGCCCTCGATCCCCAAGTTTTGCCGGATCCCTGTGTCATCATCGACGGTGGCTACCCGAAGAACATCGCCTCCAGCTTGCAGCGAAAGGGACTCTACGTCATTGACGGGGGGATGGTGGAGCACTCTTTGGATATTGAATGGAACATCATGCAGTTTTTGAATGTGGCCAACCCGGCCCGTCAGCTTTTTGCCTGCTTTGCTGAATCCATGCTGCTGGAGTTTGAGGGGCTGTACACCAATTTCAGTTGGGGCCGTAATTTGATCACCCTTGAGAAATTGGATCTGATCGGGCAGCTTTCCCGCAAGCATGGGTTCCGCCCCCTCATGCCCGAAGCCTAATTGAGATTCAAAATGAAGAAAGCCTCAGCCCCAGCAGAGGTGCTGGCCCTGGTCAGGTCAATCACCAATCGAGTAAACTACCTGACACCAACCGCTAGGCGGTACGGAGCGGGCTTTTAGTAGCCCTGCAGTTAGCAAGCCAACCACGAGCCTCTGGGGTGGTTTACTGCACCCCCAATCGACTGTTACCAGTGCCTTAAAAAAAACCGTTTCTGGTGCCCGCAGTATTATTATAGCATTCCTCCCAACACTGACTTTATAGGTACAGTGCGGGGCTCCTGCAATTTCTAGCTGAAGACCAAACGCCGAGAGACGGTCGCCATGCCCCAGTCCTTTACAGCCCACCTTTGGCAAGCCATTCAGCCCATCTACAAGCAAATCCTCGATCACCCCTTCAACCGAGAGTTGGCAGCGGGCAGCCTATCGCGGCAGCGGTTCCAGTTTTACTTGCAGCAGGATGCTCTTTATCTCACCGACTTTGCCCGCGCCCTGGCCTTGATTGGAGCTCGTTCCGAAGGGGCTGAGCAGGTGGTGAGTTTCTTGAACTTTGCCCTGGGAGCCATTGTGGCCGAACGCAGCCTGCACGAAAGCTATTTTCGCCTCTACGACATTCAACCCGAAACAGCCTATGCCCCTGCCTGCTTCGCCTATACCCGTTTTTTGTTGGCTGCGGCGGCTGTGGATCCCTATGAGGTGGCCATTGCCGCTGTGCTGCCCTGCTTTTGGATCTACCGAGAGGTGGGATCCACCATCTATCGCACCGCGCAGCCTGACAATCCCTACCAACAGTGGATCGACACCTACGCCGGGGAAGAATTTGCCCAAGTGGTGCAGCAGGCTTTGGACATCACCGACTCCGTCGCTCAGCAGGCTACAGAACCGCTGCGGGAAAAGATGAGGGCAGCTTTTGTCACTGCCTCCCGGTTGGAATGGCTGTTTTGGGACAGTGCCTATCGCCTCGAATCTTGGCAACCCGCCTAATCCTCAGCCGGTCGGGCTGGCTTACCAGACAGCAACTGCTGGGCTTGCGCGAAAACGGCATCCAACATCGGCTCCGTCAGCAGCCGTGTGGCCGTGTTGCGCCGGCTGGGATGGTAAGACGCCAGCAAATAGCGACCCTCTGCCAGGGGAATAACGCAGTTGTGGCCAAAGCGGGGACGGGGCCTGAGAGGTGGCAAGAGCGTCAGCTAGAAATCGCAGGAGCCCCGCACTGTACCCGTAGGGTCAGTGTCGGGAGGAATGCGGAAGTTATGATAGAACCATGACCCAAGTTCTGACCGTATCCTGCAAGCTCAAGGTGTCCCAGTCGCAGGCCGCCAAATTGGACGCGACTTTGGAGGCTTTTGGCCAAGCCTTGAACTGGGTCAACCAGAACACGCCGGAGAAAGTCGCCAACGCCGTTAAGCTCCAGTCTCTATGCTACCGCGAAATCCGTGCCCGGTTCGGCTTATCCAGTAACTTGGCTCAGCAGGTCTGCAGGCGGCTGGCCGGCGCCCGTAAAGTTGCCCGACAGAAAAACCGCCCCGTCAAAGCGTTCAAGGGTGGCTTCGCTACCTACGACGCTCGTATCTTTTCGTTCCGCGAGAAAGACTGGACGGTGTCGCTGACCACGGTGGAGGGTCGAGAGCGCTTTGAGCTGGCGATTGGCCGTTACCAGAGAGAACGGCTGGCAGGCTCCAATCCCAAATCTGCCACTCTGGTCAAGCGCAAAGACGGTTTCTACTCCATTCAAATCTGTGTGGAAACGGAACCGTGCCCACCGCAAGGCACGGATAGAGTGCTGGGCGTGGATTTGGGAAGGACGGATATTGCTCATACATCGGAAGGAGATAACTGGAATGGACAGCAGTTGAACAAAGTCCGAGACCATCACTCGCGGTTGAGGGCGGTACTTCAACGCAAAGCCAGTAAGGGCACCCGCAGTTCGCGGCGCAGATGCCGTCAACTGTTGCAACGGCTGTCTGGCAAGGAGAGACGCTTTCAAGTGTGGGTCAATCATCGCATCTCCAAAGCTATTGTCTCTAGGGCAAAGGCGACAAACAGCGCTATTGCTCTGGAAGACTTGACAGGGATCCGGGAAAGAGTCAATCAACAACCCCGCAGCAAAGCCGAGCGGCGCAGGGCCAACAGTTGGGCGTTCTACCAACTACGTCAGTTTCTGGAATACAAGGCGAGGGTTGCAGGGGTTTCTCTGATTCTTGTGCCGCCTGCTTACACGTCGCAGACCTGTCACCGGTGCTTACACATCCACCCTGAGCAGGGCAAGTCCTACCGCAGTGGCAAGTCGTTCAAGTGTGGGCACTGTGGATGGGAAGGGGATGCGGATTTGAATGGTGCGAATGTGATTGCGCTTTTGGGGGCTGTCGTAAACCAGCCTAGAGGTTCGGGCCTGTTTTGTTCTCTGGTAGAGCAGAGCAGGCTCAGGGCTACTGAAAGCCCGCTCCGTACCGCTTTAGCGGTCGGAGTCGGGTAGTTTACTTTGCAAAGTGGCCCAATCCTGGAGACCCAGCGCCTCACTCCTCCTCGTCGTCATCCTCCTCTAGCTCGTCGAAGGCAGGGGTGGAATCGTCGATCAATTGATCATCTTCCAAGATCAAACGAGGCGGCAGCTCCGGCAACACCGCAGGCTCTTCCTCCTCTTCGTCAGGCTCCGGCTCGGCGGCAATCTCCTCGTAGGTGGTGAAGCCCGTGCCTGCCGGGATCAAGCGCCCGATGATTACGTTTTCCTTCAAGCCGCGCAGCCAGTCGGATTTGCCCTCGATGGCCGCCTCAGTCAGCACGCGGGTGGTTTCCTGGAAGCTGGCCGCTGAGATGAAGCTGTCGGTATTCAAGCTGGCCTTGGTGATCCCCAGCAGGACGGGCGTGTATTTGGCCGGCGCTCCTCCAGTAATGGCCATGGTGGCATTGATCTGCTGGATTTCCCGCAACTCCACCAGCTCCCCCGGCAGCAGGATGGTGTCGCCACCATCATCCACCCGCACCTTGGAGGTCATCTGGCGCACCACGATCTCAATGTGTTTGTCGGAGATCTCCACCCCCTGGGAGCGGTAGACGTTCTGCACTTCGTTGACAAAGAAGCGCTGCACCTCCCGCAGAGCCAACCGTGCGGCTTGGTCATCTCCCAAGGTTTGGCGATGGTACTCGTAGTAGATCTCCAAGAGGTCGTGGGGGTTGGCAGGGCCATCGGTTAGGGGATCCCCCACCCCCACCGGCTGTCCATCTACCACAATCAAGCTCTGCCCCGGCAGCACAGGATAGTCTCTAACCGTGCCATCGGCTTCGATGACCTTGAGATCTGGCTCTTCTCCCCGCCAGCTCAGTTGAACGGTGCCGGGCCGCTTGGCCAGAACACACATTTCCTTGGGCTTGCGGGCCTCCAGCAGCTCCTCAATCCGCGGCAGACCCTGGATGATGTCCCCTGTCTTGGCCCGCTCAAACACCAGGAGGGCCAGGGAATCCCCCCGCTGCACCAGATCGCCATCTCGTACCTGCAGGATGGCACCCGCAGAAACCAAGTAGGGCCGCGCCATCCGCAACAGGACTTGGCCGTCCGTTATCTGCATCACCTGTCCTGACTGTGGAGAAGGGATCCCGGGAGCAAGCTCGTCCCCAGCCCGCACCAGCGCCCCCACTTCCACATTGGCTGGGCCCGTCAGGGGCACCTGCACCAGATCGTCGTCGGTAATCACCAGCACCCGCCGTACCACCTCCGCTCCCTCGCGGATTCCTTGGACGATCCCGGCCTTTTTGGCTTGGATTTCGGTGCGGGCGATAACATCTCCGCTGGCGATGGAGTCTCCTTCCTTCACCAACAGCCGCGTGTGGGTACTCCCCTGCGTCAGATCCGCTTCCACGTCGCGGCGCAGCAACAGGGTTTCCAGAATCACCAGTTGCAGGCGGCGAATATCTGGATCCTTCTCATCTTGGATCAGCTCGATATCGGCCTTCAGTTGTGGGGCGTCGGTATCGATTTCCAGCACCAGTTGGGTGCGTAGGAGTTCTACAGGGCCTACTGACTTCACCCGCTCCCCATCTTTGAAGGGAACCCGCTGCACCGCCCGCAGACGAATGGAGCGACCGGACTCGCTGGTGGACTCTTGAGTGGGCACCAAGGGCCGGTCGGGGATCTCGTACTCCTGCACCGGACGCAGCAGCAAGCCTGGGCCTTCGGGAGTTTCCACGTGTTCCAGGTAGACCAGTCGGTCGGGAACGATGCTGCTGAGCACCGGTTGCCCGGGCTGGATCAGGGTGCCACTTTTCACTTCCAAGTCGGCGGGGTTGTCCACCAGATGCAGGGATCCCGGCTTGATGACAATCTCCCGCAGAATGTCGTTCTTCTGGATGACTTCGACAACACCGGCATTCTGGCAAAAGATGTCTTTCACCACCTCAGTGCCTGCTTCCACATACTGGCCATCGTCCACGTTCAGCAGGGAGATGTCCTTGTTCACCTCGTGGGTCTCTTCTGGGATCCACAGCAGGGTGCCGCCCTGGATGACTTCGTAACCTTGCTTGGCCTTGCCGCGCCGTGCCACCTCAATGCCGGCGAACTTCACCAAGCCTCCCGTCTGACTGCGGAAGTGGTTGTCGATCAGCTCCGCCACCACCTCATCGTTGCCTACTTTGGTGCCCGGAGTAGCCTTGAGAACAAAGGTCTGCCCACTGGAAGTGTCCAGCAAAAATTGTTCCCGCCCCTGGTGGGATTCCACCCGTACCCGTGCTTCCCGCAACACCACCGAAGCGTTGATGATCTCCACCTCGCGCCCACTTCTGGTGTCGCTGCGCTCCGGTAGCCGCACAATGCCGCCATGCTCCGTCACCAGCGAGGTTTCGGCGATCACATCCCCCGCTTCTACCCGATCCCCGTTTTTCACCACCGGCTCGGCCCCCGGAGGCAGGTTGTACACCTGTCCAGACATCACCCAGATCAATCCCTGCCGCTGGGCAGTGTAGGTGGTGTTACCCTGGCGGTCAGTCTTCTCCTCGATGGGCAGATCGGCAAAGCGAATTTCTCCAGCCAGGTCGGCCACCACCTCTTTCTGGGCTTTCTCGGTGCTCTTACGGCTGGCCTTGGCCAGGGACACCTCTGCAATCAACTGATCCCGCTGCACCTGGGCTCCGTCCCGCACCAGCAGGGTGGATCCCTGAGTCATGTCGAAGGACTCCCGTTGACCGTCTGGGCCTTCCAAGATGATTTGGTTGTTTACCTCCACTTGTAGAGCATCGTCGCCGTGGCGGGTACGGAAGGGGCGGGTGCGCAGATTTTTCGGGAACCGCACCACACCCGCAAAGGGGGCGCGAATTTGGCGGGCCACCTCCCCTGTAAACACGCCTCCCGTGTGGAAGGTGCGCATGGTCAACTGGGTGCCCGGCTCCCCAATCGATTGGGCGGCGATGATCCCGACCGCTTCCCCCAGATCCACCAGGCGGGAGTGGGCCAAGCTCCAGCCATAACACATCCGGCACACGGAGCGGTTGGCTTCACAGGTGAGGGGAGAACGCACCATCACCTGGCGGATGCCAGCCTCTGCAATGGTTCTAGCCAAGTCGTGATCCACTTCTTGGTTGCGGCGGGCGAGGATCTCCTGGGTTTGTGGATGCACCACGTCGCGCGCCAACACTCGGCCCACCAAGCGCTCCTCCAGAGACACCACCACCTTGTCCCCGTCCATCAGGTATTCCAGAAGGATGCCCTGCTCAGTGCCGCAGTCAGATTCCCGCACGATCACATCCTGAGACACGTCCACCAAGCGGCGGGTGAGGTAGCCAGAGTCAGCGGTGCGCAGGGCCGTATCCACCAAGCCCTTGCGGGCCCCATAGGAAGAGATGATGTACTCGGTAACGGTCAGGCCCTCGCGGAAATTGGTTTTGATGGGCAAATCGATGATCTCCCCCTGGGGGTTGGCCATCAGGCCGCGCATGCCCACCAACTGGCGCACCTGGGAGACGTTCCCCCTTGCCCCCGAGTTGGCCATCATGTAAACGGAGTTGAGGGGATCGTTCTGCCGGAAGTTGTTGAGCATCTCCTCTTTGATCTGGTCGTTGATCTGGTTCCAGGTGTCGATCACCTTTTGGTAGCGCTCCACCTCTGTGATTTCTCCACGGGTATAGCGCTCGGTGGCCGCCTCGATCTCGGCTTCCGCTTGTGCCAACAACTGCCGCTTGCTGGGGGGAACGCGCAGATCTTCGACGCTGATGGAGACGGCTGCCTGGGTGGCGTATTTGAAGCCCAGGGTCTTCAGAGCATCCGCCATCTGAGCGGTGCGGGCTGTGCCGTAGCGGGCAAAAGACCAAGCAATTAGGTTGCGCAGCTCTTTTTTGCCAATTTGATAGTTGCGAAAGGGCACAGGGGGCAAAGGGGCGTCGGCTTTGTTGCCGTCGGCAGCCTGCCGCGACAGGCCAGCGGAAAATCGTCCTTTTTCGCTCATGATGCCTCGCTAGAGAGAAGGGGAGAGAAGAGCCGTCCTACGGCAGAGGGTAACTACGCAGACAAAATATCCTGCACGGTCTTGTTAAAAATGATCCGGCCCGGCGTGGTGCGAATGTACTGGCTGATCACGTTGCCGTTTTGATCTTCGCGGATACGGCGGTAGTTGGTGATCTTGAGGCGGATGCCGCCCGCTTCTTCGATAATTTGCGGCTCGGACTCTTTTTCGCCCTTGCCCAACTCCATCGGGCCGTGGTAGCGCACCCAGACCTTGCTGTGCAGGCCGATGGCGCCGCGGTCGTAGGCGATGAGAGCATCTTCCAAGCTGGCGAAGAAGCGATCGCCAATATCTGGCGCGTGGGGGTTGTCCGCCGTCAGGTAGTAGCACCCCAACACCATATCTTGGCTGGGGGTGATGATGGGAGCGCCGGTGGCCGGGGAGAGGATGTTGTTGGTGGCCAGCATCAGCAGGCGAGCTTCCGCCTGAGCTTCCAGAGAAAGGGGCACATGCACAGCCATCTGGTCGCCGTCGAAGTCGGCGTTGAAAGCAGGGCAGACCAAGGGGTGAAGTTGAATCGCCCTTCCCTCCACCAGGATTGGCTCAAAAGCTTGGATCCCCAGGCGGTGCAGGGTGGGGGCACGGTTGAGCAAGACGGGGTGGCCGTCGATCACCTCTTCCAGCACATCCCAAATCTGTGGGTCATTGCTCTGGATCATCTTTTTGGCAGCCTTGATGTTGTTGACAATGCCCCGCTTGATCAATTTGTGGATGACAAAGGGCTGGAACAGCTCGATGGCCATCTCTTTGGGCAGGCCACACTGGTGCATGCGCAGGTTGGGCCCCACCACGATCACCGAACGCCCGGAGTAGTCCACCCGTTTGCCCAACAGGTTTTGCCGGAAGCGCCCCTGTTTGCCCTCGATGATGTCGGAGAGGGACTTGAGGGGACGGTTGTTGGCCCCCGCCACCACGCGCCCCCGCCGACCGTTGTCGATCAGCGCGTCCACCGCCTCCTGGAGCATGCGCTTTTCGTTGCGCACAATAATCTCCGGCGCCATGATCTCCTGCAGCCGGGCCAGGCGGTTGTTGCGGTTGATCACACGACGGTAGAGATCGTTGAGGTCGCTGGTGGCAAAGCGGCCCCCATCCAACTGCACCATGGGACGCAAATCCGGCGGGATCACCGGCAGCACCCGCAACACCATCCACTCCGGACGGGATCCGGTGGCAATGAAGTTGTCGATCACCCGCAGCCGCTTGATCAGGCGTGCCCGCTTTTGGCCGCGAGCAGTGGTGATCTCCTCCCGCAGTTGCTCCGCCTCTTTTTCCAGGTCGATATCCTTGAGCAGGCGCTCGATGGCCTCCGCCCCGATCATCGCCCAGTTCTCCGGCAGTTGCAGTTCGGATCCCTCCTCGTACATCTGATCTTCGATCTCGAGGAATTGATCCTCCGTCAACAGTTGCTTGTAAGAGAGATTCTGGGCATTGCCCGGATCCACCACTACGTAGGCGTTGAAGTACACCACTTGCTCCACATCCCGCAGCGGCATGTCCAACAGCGTGGCAATGTGGCTGGGGATCCCTTTCAAATACCAAACGTGGGTGACGGGGGCAGCCAACTTGATGTAGCCCATGCGGTGGCGGCGCACCCGCGACTCGGTCACCTCCACCCCACAGCGCTCGCAGACGATCCCCCGATGCCGTACCCGCTTGTACTTGCCGCAGTGGCATTCCCAGTCTTTGGCCGGCCCAAAGATGCGCTCACAGAAAAGACCATCCATCTCCGGCTTGAGGGTGCGGTAATTGATGGTCTCAGGCTTGGTGACTTCCCCCACCACTTGACCATTCGGCAGGGTGCGCTGGCCCCATTCCATGATCCGTTCTGGAGAAGCCAAGCCGATTTTGACATAGTCAAAGCGTTGCTCTGTTTTGGCCATCGCCGTTTTCCTCCTGGCTTGCTGAACCCAAAGGAGAGGGAAGCCCCACCCTCCTTCGTGGGTTGAAGGGGATCCCCGTCACGTTCGCGTCAGGGGTGGGGAGCGCTCTCAACCCTCAAAAGTCCTCTTCCTCCTCCTCGTCCTCATCTTCCTCAAGGCTGCGGCTGGCATTCGCGTCAGCGGTGCGGAGCACTCTGGTAAAGGCGGGTGATGGCGAGAGATCCTCAGCCGTAACCGATTCATAGGTGGGTCGAGAGGGAGTATGACGGTTGGAGGTATCGGCCATCAGATCCACTTCCACATCGTGGGTTTGCCCTTCGCTGTCCACCTCCACCTTGTGTACCGACACATCCAGGCAGAGGGACTGCAGCTCCCGCACCAGCACCTTGAAGGACTCCGGCGTGCCGGGTCGAGGGATCGGCTTGCCCTTGACAATGGCGTTGAGAGCCTCGTTGCGCCCCACCATGTCGTCGGACTTGACGGTGAGCAACTCCTGCAGGATGTAGGCTGCCCCAAACGCCTCCAAAGCCCACACCTCCATCTCCCCAAAGCGCTGGCCGCCCTGCTGCGCCTTGCCCCCCAGCGGCTGCTGGGTCACCAAAGAATAGGGGCCGGTGGAGCGGGCATGGATCTTGTCGTCCACCAGATGCACCAGCTTCAACATGTAGGCGCGGCCCACCGTAACGGGCTGGTCGAAGGGCTCCCCGGTGCGACCGTCAAACACCTGGATTTTGCCGCAGTACTTGCCTTCCGGGTTGAAGATCCAGTCCTTGCCGGTCTTCTCTCGGGCTTCCCTCAGCTTGGCCTCCACCGTCAGACGGGAGGCTTCTAAACCGTGCATCTCGTCGAAGGGCATCAGCTTGAAGCGCACTCCCAGATGTTCTGCTGCCCAGCCCAGCAGGCACTCGTACACTTGGCCCACGTTCATCCGGGAAGGCACCCCCAAGGGGTTGAGCACCACATCCACCGGTGTGCCGTCCGCTAGGTAGGGCATGTCCTCAATCGGCAAGATGCGGGAGATGATGCCTTTGTTGCCGTGACGGCCCGCGATCTTGTCCCCCACCTGGATTTTGCGCTTGAGGGCAATGTAGACCCGCACCACCATGTTGGCGCCGGGAGGCAGCTCATCCCCCTGTTCGCGGGTAAAGATGCGTACATCCACCACCCGACCGCGCTCGCCGTTGGGCACCCGCAGCGAGTTGTCCCGCACATCCCGAGCCTTTTCCCCGAAAATGGCCCGCAATAGCCGCTCTTCTGGGGGCTGATCCGACTCCCCTTTGGGGGTGACTTTGCCCACCAAAATGTCGCCGGCCTCCACCCAAGCCCCAATGCGCACAATGCCGTTCTCATCCAGGTCGCGCAGGGCATCTTCCCCCACGTTGGGGATCTCGCGGGTGATCTCTTCCGGGCCCAGTTTGGTTTGCCGGGCCTCGATCTCATGCTTCTCGATGTGTACCGAGGTGAAGACATCGTCGTAGACCAGCCGCTCGCTGATCAAGATGGCATCTTCGTAGTTGTAGCCCTCCCAGGGCATGTAGGCCACCAACACGTTTTGGCCCAAAGCCAACTCGCCCCCTTCGGTCGCCGGGCCATCCGCCAGCACCTGGCCAGCCACCACCCGATCCCCCGTATAGACAAGGGGACGCTGGTTGAGGCAGGTGTCTTGGTTGGAGCGCTGGTATTTCTGCAGGCGATAGACAATTGGATCCCCGCCGTCATCTGGCCGAACCACGATTTCGTCGGCGGAAACGTAGGTCACCACGCCATTGGTGCGCGACACCACCACCATGCCGGAGTCGCGTGCCGCCTGGGCTTCCAGGCCAGTGCCCACATAGGGCCGATCCGGCTTGAGCAGGGGCACCGCCTGCCGCTGCATGTTTGCTCCCATCAAGGCACGGTTGGCGTCATCGTGCTCCAGGAAGGGGATCAAGGAGGTGGCCACCGAGATGACCTGCACCGGCGCCACTTGGACGTAGTGCACTTCTGTGGGGTGGGCGGTGGTGAACTCTTGGCGGTAGCGCACCGGCACCAAGTCGGCAGTGATGCGGCCTTCGGCATCCACCGGCACATCCCCCGGGGCTACGCGGTACTCGTCCTCTTCATCGGCAGTGAGGTAGACCATGCCCAGATCTTTGCGCACCACGCCGTTCTCGACCCGGTAATAGGGGCTTTCGATAAAGCCGTACTGGTTGACGCGGGCGTGGGTGGCCAGGGATCCAATCAACCCGGCGTTGGGGCCTTCTGGAGTTTCGATGGGGCAGATGCGGCCGTAGTGGCTGGGGTGGATATCCCGCACCGCAAAGCCGGCCCGTTCCCGACTTAGGCCGCCGGGGCCCAGGGCAGATAACCGGCGCTTGTGGGTCAGCTCCGCCAGGGGATTGGTCTGATCCATGAACTGGGAGAGCTGGCTGGAGCCGAAGAACTCCTTAATGGCCGCCACCAAGGGTTTGGGGTTGACCAAAGAGGCCGGGGTGAGGTTTTCCGACTCGGAGACTGTCATCCGTTCTCGGATGATCCGCTCCAGGCGATTTAGGCCCACCCGCACCTGGTTTTGCAGCAGCTCGCCCACGGAGCGCACGCGGCGGTTGCCCAGGTGGTCGATGTCGTCCACATGGCCGATGTCGTACTCCAAATTGATCAGGTAGTCGATGACGGCCAAAATGTCGGTGACGGTAAGCACCCGCACACTTTCGGCTACGTTCAAATTTAACTTTTTGTTCAGCTTGTAGCGCCCTACCCGGCCCAAATCGTAGCGTTTGGGGTCGAAGAAGCGGGATTCCAGCAACTGCTGGCCACCCGATACGGTGGGGGGTTCCCCGGGCCGCAACTTGCGGTACAGCTCCATTAGGGCTTCTTCTTCGGTGTAGGGCCCCTCTTTCTCCATGGTTTTCTGGAAGAATTCGGGGTGGCGCAGGTTGTCGTAAATCTCGGAGTCGCTCAGGCCCAAGGCTTTCAGCAGAACTGCCGCCGAGAGCTTGCGGGTTTTGTCGATGCGCACCCACACCAGGCCGTTTTTGTCGGTCTCGAACTTCAGCCAGGCACCGCGGTTGGGGATGAGGCTGGCGCTGTAGGTGCGACGCCCGTTTTTGTCCAGCTCCGATTTGTAATAGACGCCGGGGCTGCGCACAATTTGGTTGACGATCACCCGCTCGGCGCCGTTGATGATGAAGGTGCCCCGATCCGTCATCAAGGGCAGTTCGCCGATGAAGACGTCCATGTCTTTGATCTCGCCGGTCTCTTTGTTGATCAGGCGAGTGGGCACCCGGATCTGCGCTTGGTAGGTGGCATCCCGCCGCTTGGCCTCCTCAGGGTCGTAGCGGGGGCGGTTGATCTTGTACCCTTTGGAGGGATCCCCAGGGCGATATTCAGGCAGGAAGTGCAGCTCTAGCTTACCAGTGTAATCGATGATGGGGGAAAAGCTGAGAAGCTCCTCTTCAAACCCTTCTCGCAAAAACCACAAGAAACTCTCCCGCTGAATCTCCACCAGGTCAGGAAAGGTAGGAGCGACAGGGGATGGCACTGCTAATTGTGTCATGCGTTGCTCGGGAGGGGTCGCGCTGCAGTCAGGCCTTCCATTATAGAAACCCCGCCAACGATCGTCAACGAACGTTACAAAGGTCGAGGGGCTGTCCGGATCCCTTGAGGGCGCACCTGGAAAATCTCGGCAAAACCGCTGGGGATCCCCTTTTGGCTGCCGGGGCAGGGGCGGTTTCCGCCATGCCTTAAGGATTGTTCACATCCATTCACACTCAAGCAGATTATTCTAATCTTTAACCGTTTTTGCGGATCATCCGCTGCTCCAGCTCGGATTTCCGGTCAACCTTGGGGATCGGAGGGGTGGTTCTGACAGGCTCAGCCGGTCGCCAGGGTGGACGCAGCGCCGGTCTTTGTCGCTTTTGAGATGCACGCTGTTGATGCAGGCTAGGGGGCAAGACGCGGAGCCATCAATCATGAGAAAGGATCGGGAATGGGTTTACAAAGCTTCTCAGGCTGGGGGAACCTCGGGATGGCTTGCGGGTGATCTGCGGGTGATCTAATGAAGCACAGTTTGTTGGCGAGGAGGGTTTTGTGAGTCAAAGTCAGAACAATCAGAATAAAAAAAGTGATCTGTATAACCGGGACCACAGCTTGTCGGCCCAGTTGCGAGAGGGCACCAAGCAGTCCCACACCATGGCCGAGAACATGGTGTTTATCAAGTGTTTCCTGAAGGGAGTGGTGGATAAACGGGCCTACAGCCGCTACGTGGGCAATTTCTACTTTGTCTACAGTGCTCTGGAAGAGGGCTTTGCCCAACTGCGAGAGCACCCGCTGGTGGGCCGGTTCTACTACCCGGAGCTGTGGCGCAAGACCAGCCTGGAGAAGGACTTGAATTATTTTATCGGCCCCAATTGGCGCGCTGTGGTCAAGCCCTCCCCTGCCTGCCAGGTCTATGTCAACCGCATCCGAGAAGTGGTGGAAAAAGATCCACTTCTCCTGATCGCCCACGCCTACACCCGCTACATCGGCGACCTGTCGGGCGGTCAAATCCTCAAAAACATTGCCCGCCGGGCCATGGGCTTGCCGCAGGGGGAAGGAACGGCCTTCTACGATTTCGAGCAGATCCCTCACGAGGGCAAGTTCAAGCAGCGCTACCGTGCCCAGATGGATGCATTGGGGCTGGATCAAGCCACCATCGACCGCATTGTGGCAGAGGCCAATTATGCCTTCAAGCTGAACATGGACTTGTTTAGGGAGTTGGAGGGGAATTGGCTGTTGTCGATGGCCCGCTTGGCCTGGAATTCGCTGCTCAGCCAGTTTCAACGCAAGCCCGCCCGTTCTGAGGCAGCCGCTCCCAGCTCCTAAAATCCGGATTCCAGAGGGCAGTGAGGCGATGGGTTCTGCTGCCTATCTCCCCTCTCCCTCTGGGAGAAGAGCCGGGGGTGAGGATCAGTCACATTCAAGAGTGTCGCGGGTGGCCCGACCGGTTACAGGGTTAACGCCGGTGGCCCGTTCGCAAAGGATGGAGAGGGCGTCTTGCCGTATCAACGCATTGGTGAAATCGGCCCCATCAATTTGGATCCCTTCGACTCGGGCCAGCCACATCATGCTGTCCTGCAGTTGCGCTTCTCGCAGATCCGCACCCTGTAAGTTGGCCATGTCCAAAGTGGCCCCCCGCAGGTCGGCCCCGCGCAAGTTGGCTTTGCTGAGATTGGCCCCGAATAGGTTCGCCCCTGCCGCCTTCACGTGGCTGAGATCGCTTTGGCGCAGGTTGGCCTTGAGAAACTTCCAGCCGCTCAGGTCTTGCCCTGCAAAGCTCACCCCCTGCAGATCTCGTTTGGTGTAGTCCTCTGCCTGGGCCGGGGATCCCAGCGGAGTAACCCCCAGGCAGAGTATCAGCCCGCAAAGCACCATCCCCCGCAGGAAACGGCTCAGCCAAGACCGCCTCGCCAGAACCGAAGCCAGCCAAGCAACAGACATCGTGGATCCCTCCCTCAAGGAAACCTCCATGGCTTGGGAATTGCTTCTGGTTTTATCTTACCGGATGGAGATCCCGCCGGCAGATTGGGCTATCATGAACTACCCCACCGCATAGGCGGATGGGGTTTCTGATGCCCCATTCGCTTGACGGTGAAGTTTCTGTCTCTTCCTCTGCCCCAGGTGCTTCATAGCCCCGCAGGACTTTGAAGTAGAGCTGAAGCATCCAAGACTCACGAGGCCGGTTCCCAACCCCGGTTGCCGATTAGTGGCAACGTTGTACATCACCATCACCGAGCCCCGATCCCTCGGGATTTCAAACCCACAAGCCGAGCAGACATGATAGCGGTTGCTCAAGTCCGCCCACTCCTTGTGGACTGCCCCACATTGGGGACAGCGTTGGCTCGGTTTGAGGGTCTGAGTGGGAAGCATGAGAACTAAACCCCCTTTCTGCTCGATTTTGTAGGTAATCATTCGGTTGAGGGTACCAAACCCCACCGACAGAATAGACTTGTTTAGCCCTGCCTTGCGCTTCCCACCCTTGCGGGTCATCCCTTTGACATGCAGCTTCTCCGTTACGCCGACGTCATAACGACAAGCTATCTCTGACGTAACTTTGTGTTGCCAGTCTTTGCGCTGACGGGCAACTTTGGCTTTGAGTTGCGCTTCCCGCCGGTGGATTTTCTTCCACCTTCTGGAAGCCTTGACACCCTTCTTCGGAGCGCGCTTTCTCCGCTTCAACTTGGCAAGCTCGCGTATCTTCTCCTCACTCCGCTGGGTAAAGCGGGGATTAGTAATCTCCCGAAACTCCGCCCCGTCAAACAACGTCAGGGCGGTCTCTGTACCCAAGTCATAGGCAACGATGGACTCATATCGCAAATCCGACTGCGACCCAAACTTAGGCTCTGGTATGGCAACCGCAACCGTAAACGAAGCGAACCACTGCCGCCGGGACGGCTTGTAGACAAGGGTCAGCGTTGTTGGCACGCCCCAATGCTTGGCTTGACCGCGCATTTTCAGGGTAATGCCCAAGTCATTGAGTGTGACCGTGCCATGCTTCCCCGTGCTGTTGACCTTCCACCCCGACCGAGCAGGATACGTCCAGCCCGAATACCGGCGAATGGACTTGAACCTCGGCTTCCTACTCAGTCCTCGAAAGAACCGTTGGTAAGCATAATCCACCCGCTTGACGGTAGCTTGCAGGGCTTGGGAGTTCAGTTGGGCAAACTCCACCCACACCTGCTTGAATTTGGGGAGTAGGTTCTGCTGTTCCAGGTAGGTCACCGTTCGGAGGTGGAGCTTGTACTCGGTTTCCCGGTGGCTGACACAGGCGTTGTAGAGGTAGCAGTGCAGACGACGAGCCTCGAGCAAAGCCTTTTCCTGAGCTTTGCTGGGATACAGTCGAAAGGTCTGCCTTCTGGTTGCCATATGCGTTATCCTACCCCCACCTGTCCCAGTTCTGAGTGCTCCACAAATCCAGTGGTGCTATCCATCCCCACCCTACAGAGGGTGGGGAATTCCGCGCGTTTTGTTAAAGTCTTCTACAGACCAGATCCGCGATTGGCGAGGGGGCGACAGGGATCCATGTCCGAGATCGAGGTCTTCGATGCGGAGCAGTTGGCCGGGCTGATCGAGGGTCTGGCAGAGGCGATCGGCAGGGATCACCCCCACCCCCAAAAGTTGACGTTGATCGGCATTCGCACCCGGGGAGTTCCCCTGGCCTACCGCCTGCGGGATCGGATTGCCACTCTGCTGGGGATCCCGCCCCAAGTGGGGGAGCTGGACATCACTTTTTTCCGCGACGATTTGAGCGCTGGCGGGTTGCGCACCCCCGATCGCAGCGAAATGCCGCGTGACCTAACCGGCCAAGAGGTGGTGCTGGTAGATGATGTGATCTTTCGCGGTCGCACCGTCCGGGCGGCTTTGGAGGCTCTAAACCACTTTGGGCGACCGGAACGGGTGCGATTGGCGGTGTTGATCGACCGGGGTCACCGGCAGTTCCCCATCCAGCCCGATTACTGCGGTTGTCAGCTTTCCACAGAACCGGAGCAAATGGTGAGAGTCCATCTGCGGGAAACCGATGCAGAAGAGCGGGTGCTGTTGATAGACAAAACAGCAAAGATTAAACCCTGAGCCAGCGCTGGGGTGCGGTATTTGGGGTGCGGTATTTTAGGGATGACCTGCCGAAACTCACTGCCATGTCTTGGTTGCCGGAAACCCGCCGCTACGCTGTTTTGGGCACGGGCGCTTTGGGAGGATTTTATGGGGCGAAATTGCAACAGGCGGGCTTTTCGGTGCATTTTCTGCTGCACAGCGACTATGACCATGTTCGCCAAAGCGGCCTCTGGGTGCAGTCCTGCTGGGGGGATTTTCATTTGCCCCAGGTGAATGCCTACGCAGCCGTGGAGGACATGCCCGCTTGCGAAGGGGTGATCGTGGCTTTGAAAGCCACCCAAAATGCGCTTCTGCCGCACTTGATCCCGCCTGTGTTGGCCGAGAATGGCGTGGTGATCTTGTTGCAAAATGGGCTGGGGGTGGAGCCCGAGATTGCCGATTGCGTTGGCCCAGAACGGGTGATGGGGGGCCTCTGTTTCGTCAGCTCCAATAAGGTTGGCCCCGGCCACATTCACCATCTGGATTACGGTTCGGTGCTGCTGGCAGAATACGGCCCTGGCTATGCCCCCCAAGGGATTACGCCCCGCCTTCAACAAGTTCAAGCCGATTTTCAACGGGCAGGGATCCCGACTTCGCTCTCTCCAGATTTGATGTTGGCCCGCTGGCAGAAGTTGGTCTGGAATATTCCCTTCAACGGCCTCTCGGTGGTGTTCAATGCCGATACTCAGCAAATGATTCGAGACCCTGAGGCCCGTGCTTTGGCGGAAACGCTGATGCAGGAGGTGATACAGGGAGCTGCAGCTTGTGATCGCCTGCTTCCCGACTCCCTGATCCAAGAAATGCTCACCAATACCGAGAAAATGGCCCCCTACCGCACCAGCATGAAAATCGACTATGAGCGCAAACGTCCTCTAGAACTGCAGGTGATCTTCGGCAACCCCCTGCAGTACGCTCGACAAGCTGGGATCCATCTGCCACGGGTTGAAATGCTCTACCGACAGTTGCAGGTGTTGGATCGCCTGAATCGAGGGATCCCTGGGGAGCAGCAGGCTTAAGTTTTTCAAGATCCGGCGGAGCGATCCCAGGGCTGGAGCAGGCTTTCTCCTTTGCTTGCGGGTAGACTGAGCCGCAGTCGTGTACTGTTGCTCTGGCTTTATGCCGCTGGGATCCACCCACGATCGCATTACCCTCTGGACGGCCCCCAGCATCACCTTAGCCGCCGGCTTGTTGGGGAACAGCACCACAGTTGCTCTGGCTGTGGGATCCGCCTATCTGTTCAGCGGCCTGATGTTTTCTGGAGATCTGGACACCTGTTCCCGACAGTATCAACGCTGGCTGTTCTTGCGCTGGATTTGGCTGCCCTACCGCAAGTGGATGCGGCATCGCTCCTTTTGGTCTCATGGGCCGATTGTGGGCACCGCCGTGCGGGTACTGTACTTGAGCCTATGGGCAGGAGGAGCTGGCCTGCTGGGGGCTTGGCTGGGATCCCGGTTGGGCTGGTGGATGTGGCAACCCTGGGTGTGGGGCAGCGATCTCTGGCAATTGCTGCAAGTTCACGCCGAGATGCTCTTTTGGATTGGGATGGGGTTGGAACTGGGATCGGTGAACCACAGCCTAAGCGACTGGATGGTCTCCCGCTGGAAACGCTGGCGCAGAAAACGCCGTCAGGTTCGATCTCCTGCCAGGCGACTCAGCTATCGTGGCTAGGGATCCATTGGGCCAAGGTTTGATTTTTCGCCCGCCACGGCATTTGAATGGCAGTGAGGTTACCTACTGTTCCGCAACGCGTAGTCATTTATCTCACCGTCAAGGTGAAACAAACGACCGGTTGCTTCCTGCTAAGGCCTCCGGCCCGCTACGCGAGCAGTTGAAATAGAGGGTAATAAGAACCACGACTGCTATCAGCCCCTCACCCCCCCTTGAACCTGTGCTGTGCCCACAACTCCGCGACCTATCCTCTCAAGAGGGCTGAAACTGCAAATCTTGGCCAATTACCCTTTAGCCCAGGTACTCTGCTTGTGGCCATTTCGATTCAAACTGGGACACTGCACCCATACCTAAAGCCTTGAATACAGGGAATCAGAAGGCTCTCCTCAGTAGCCCAAGCGTCTCACCCTAACTTGAAACGACTACTTGAAGCAGTTTTGTCAAGAACATTTCCTCTTACGTTGGCTAGGTATTGCAATTTAATCTCAATAAAGCTATGCTGTTACTCAGTTGAGTGGTGGAGTCATATCCATCAGTCTTCCTCTCTTGTCTTGGATGCGGCAGGGATCCTGTGCTGGCAGAGCTGGCCATCTGCGTCAGCAGGGATCCCTTTTTCTCCTCTCCAAGGCTAAGCAAGGTTCTGTGCTAATGAGAGTCAGAATCAGTTGATAGAGAGATTTTTTGCTTGCTCATGTCAATCTGTGGAGGTGGCAGTGTAAAGGAGCAACAGCGGCTGAGGGTTATGGCTTTGGAAGGGGGCAATCTGGCTTCGGGAACCGGAAGACAAGACCGAATACAAAGATTGCTGCTCTAGTTTCCTTTGCAAACTTGTCAGAAGCTAAGGAAAAAGACCAACCTTTTGGGACAAACTGTCTGTCCTATGTCTTGTTTTGTCGTTCAAAAATTTATGTTGGGCTCAAGAGAAACTCTAGAAAAAAGTTGAATCAGGTGGAAGAATCAGTTAGAATCTAGCTGGCGTTAACGCTAACCGCGACGAAGAGACTGGAGGGAGGAAAGCCTAACAGCCTCTCTCCTTTTTTCTGTAGGGGTTACCCTCACTCTCAAACCCCATCTCATGAGAAGGGAGGAAGACCAAATACCCTATGACTTGAAATAGCAGCATTTTCATTAACTTTTGTTTTACTCTCTATGCCAAACTTGATACTAAGCTAAAGAGTTGCTCCTCGATCTTGTAACCATTGGACAGCCAGCCTGTGTTGGCGTTTTTGTGCATAGGCTAAGGGGGTATGCCCATCTTCATTGCGAGGGTTTAGTTCGGCTCCATTTTCCAGCAAAAGCTCCAGGATTTCGATGTGTCCTTCCCAAGCAGCCCAGTGCATCGGTGTCGCCCCGAATCGGTTGCGCGCATTCACATTGGCCCCGTACAAGAGCAGAAAGCGAGCGATGCCCAAATCCCCTCGGGTGGCGGCTTCATGCAGAGGGGTTCGGCCTGTTTCGTCAGTGGCATCCACCGGCGCTCCCTTGGATAGTAGGCGGGCCAGAATGCTTTTTCGACCGGTGGCTGTGGCCCAGTGGAGAACACGACCGGTGTTGGCTCCCTTTTGGATGAGCAGACCGATTACTTCTACCTGATCGGTTAAAGCAGCCCGATGGAGAGGGGTATAGCCATGGTTATCTGGGAGATTGATATCACTGCCTGCCCTCAAGAGACGCTCCACCAGCTTGACCTGACCCCTGGCGGCAGCCAAATGGAGAGGGGTAGCACCTGTGGGATCTAAGGCATTGGGGGAGGCGCCATATACTAAGAGCAAGTCCAGCAGTCCCAGATGGCCAAGGAGTGTCGCTTTGTGAAGCAAGGTCATTCCCTGAGCATCGACAGCATTTACATCTTCCCCCCGCTGCAAATGGGCCAATAATTGTTTTAGATCTCGATTGGCAAGAGCTTGATGAAGCGCTTCACTCATAACAGATAGAAATAAAAAAGCCAAGTTGCAATGAAGTTGGGCAACAGGAAGGGATCCTCGATAGGCCGGAATGGAGGCTCCAAACAACTTGGGCAAAGTCTAACACTGGATCCCTGCTGCTGAGGGAAGCGGGAGAACCAAGCGCTTGGTGGGATCCCTTAGTCAAGCCGGGGCTACAGGGGTAGACTAGAGCTGGTTTTCGGTCAAGTCTTTTCCCGCTCCCTTGACTTCGCCACTGTTTATGGATTACTACGCGATCCTGAACCTATCTCCTGCAGCGGACATTGAAGAGATTAAACAGGCGTTTCGACGGTTGGCGCGGCAGTTTCACCCTGATGTGGCAGGGGAGGGATCCCGAGAGCGTTTCCAACAAATCCACCAAGCCTACCAAGTGCTGAGCGACCCTGAGCAGCGGCGGCGCTACGATGCACAACGTCAATCTGCACAACGTCAATCTCCACCCAGCTCTCCTGCTGCCGGCGAAAGGCGGGTGGTCATTCGCAGCATAGGCCCCTCATCGGCAGAGCAGCCCAATCCGGAAGGGCTCAAGGAGGGGATTGCCCGCGTCAAGGCAGCCTGGCGGGAGCGGAAGTTGCCCACGGCGGTGGCCCAGGCGGAGGCGCTGCTGAAACGGTTTCCCAACTCCAGCGAGGCCATCCACATCTTGGCGTTGGCCTACCAGCGCTTCGGCAACCATTTGATCTACGAGGGGCGCTATCAGCAGGCGGAAGCCTACTTGAGAAAAGCTTTGGCCACGGAGCCGCACAACCGAGAATTGGCCTTTGAAATCAAGCGAGATTTAGCCCGTCTGGGCATTCGGGAGGGATCCCGCTAACTTGCCTGCGTTGGGATCCCCAACGTCTGAGCTGCCCACTGCCGGAGTTGTTGGCGGTTGACTTTGCCCTGAGGGTTGCGTGGGATCCCGGTACACCACAGCCAGTGCTTCGGATGCTTGAAGGGACTCAGTTGGCGGCTTAGGTGTTGCTTCAGGTGCATCTCCAGCTCTTTGGGGATTGCCGGGATCCCTGTTTTGGGGACGACCACCGCCACCACCTGCTGCCCCCATTCGGCATCCGGTAGGCCCAACACGCACACATCTTCCACCCAGCCGCTGGCTCGGATCTCCCCTTCCACTTCTGCAGCCATCACCTTTTCCCCGCCGGTTAGGATTAGGTCATCGGCTCGACCTAACCAATAGAGGGATCCCTGTCGGTCTAGATAGCCCAAATCGCCGGGGGTAAAGCCTTGCTGTTGCCCTTCGCGCAAGCGGTGCGTAGCACTTAGGTGCGGGTAGTAGCCCAGTGCCAGCGACTCTGCCTGAATGTGAATGTAGCCCACAGCATGGCTGGGCAGGGGATCCCCTTTTTCGCTGCGGATCTGGAGCGTGGCGTGGGGCAGAGGCCGACCCAGACTGTCGCTCCCTTGCCAAAAGGCTTCTGGCAGTAACGTACACACCTGGGAGGCGGTCTCGGTCATACCGTAGGTGAGGGCAAGGGGAAGGTGAAGTTGCCGGGCCTGTTGCCGCAAGCTGGGCCAGGTGGGGCCACCGCCGACCAAAATGGCCCGAAATTGGCGCAGGCTCTCCAAAACTCCCGGATGGGCGCTGAGCAGCAGCCGTTGCAACTGAGTGGGCACCAGCGATAGAAAGCTCCCCGGCAAAGGGGGATCCCAAGCCTTGGCCTGCTGTTGCCGTTTCCAATCCCAGACAACCCACTGCCCACCGCTCAGCCAGGAGCGGACTGCCTGCATCAAGCCGCTGACGTGGTACAAGGGCAGAAGGCAATAGCTGTGTACAGGCCCAACGGCAAAGTGCTGTTGGTGGGCTTTTGCCGAGGCACTGAGGGTCAGCCAAGAGTGCAGGGCCCATTTCACTTGGCCGCCGGAGCCACCGGTGGGGATGCCGATCAACGGCCAATGGGAGCTGGGCAAAACTTCCCGCAACTCTCGAAGGCGCGGATTCAAGGGGGCGGGATCCCCTTCCAGCCGTCCCTGTCGCCACCACCAGCCGGATCCCATATCCGCCAAAGCCTGTCCCCATTCCCGTTCTCCCCAGTGGGGATTACCCAGGAACAGCGGGATCCCCAAGCGTTGGCAGGTCAAAACTGCCGCCCACACCTGCACTGGATGCGAGTCCGCCACCAGCAGGGGAACGGCCTTGTCTGCCAAAGGGCGCAGTTGCTCTTCCAGTTTGGACAGGCACTGATACATTTACGCTGAACACTGCTGAACATCACTGTTCAACTATGCAGCGATAGCATTCTGTTTGTTTCCAAACAGAATGGCGGTATCCCGCAAAGCTTTGAGTAGAATACCCAAAGCGCAGTTTCCGTGTCGTCTTACTACCAATTTTCTGCTTTGCTTTGGCTACCATGTTGGCAGACTCGAAAGTAAACAGAAAGATCAACTGGTAGTAATCCGTACTGAACATATTATACATTATTTTCAGTATAGTTGAGCTTATTATTGACTAGAGTCATGCTCCTTCAAGTCTCCGCCATCCCCGGACAAGACAATTGACCTCATGGGCTATGGGTATGCCATCTCAACGGCTTCGCGGATCCCCTGCATAGTATTCGAGGATGCCCGCTCAATTCCCTTGACAGGAAAGGGTGAGGATGGGTTTGGGCTTGGCTTATCATGATCTAGGTTTGAACTGGGAGGTCTGTGTTGTGATCGAGCCGATTTTGTTGGGGATCGTCTTGGGCATGGTGGTGGTCACCTTGGCGGGCTTATTCGTGGCAGCCTACAGGCAGTATCAACGCAGCAACAAGATCGGCCTGTAGGAGCAGCCTTTGGGGGGGTTGGAGAAAACCCATAGGGGAGAGAGAGATTGAGGTGGCATGGCAATGCACTGGCTGCGCACAGTCGCTGCTTTGCGGGAGCAGGTAGCCAATTGGCGGGGATCCACAGTTGGCTTGGTGCCCACGATGGGATCCCTGCATGAGGGCCATCTCAGCCTAATCCGCCGCTGCCGGCAAGAGTGTGACCACACGGTGGTCAGCATTTTCGTCAATCCGCTGCAATTTGGCCCCAACGAAGACTGGGATCGCTATCCCCGCGACGAGGAGGGGGATCGGGCCTTGTGCGAGGCAGCAGATGTAGATGTGGTGTTTGCGCCCGACCCGGAGGAGATGGGAGCCGACCCCGCAACCGGAAGCGACCGCACCTGGGTCATGCCCCCCGAATCCCTTCTGCAGACCCTCTGCGCCCCCCACCGACCTGGCCACTTTCGCGGTGTAGCCACCATTGTGCTGCAACTGCTGAACCTGGTGCAGCCGCAGCGGGCCTACTTCGGCCAAAAAGACGCCCAGCAACTGGCGATCATTCAGCGTTTGGTTCGGGATCTGCAAATACCCACCACGATTGTTCCCTGCCCCACGGTGCGAGAAGCCGATGGCCTCGCCTGTAGCTCCCGCAACCGCTACCTTTCTGCTGCTGAACGACAGGTGGCCGCCGGGCTATACCGGGCCTTGCGTCGAGGATATGACCATTGGCGGGCCGGGGATCCCTCAGCAGAAGGGATCCTTGCCGCCGCCCGTGCTGAGCTGGAGCATACCCCAGAGCTGCAACTGCAGTACCTGGAATTGGTGGATCCCCAAACGCTACAGCCGCTGCCTCGGGTGGAAGACAAGGGCCTGCTGGCCATTGCTGCCTATGTGGGGCAGACTCGCCTGATCGACAACCTGCTCCTTTCCCCAGAGCAAGGGGATCCCTCGCCGGAGAGAGTCCAGCATGCGGCACCGCCCTCTTCCGGCACGACCTCTCCCCCGCGTCGCCCGCTGATTGCCATCGACGGCCCGGCTGGAGCCGGAAAATCCACCGTGGCGCGGGCAGTAGCCGCCCAGCTGCAGCTTTTGTACTTGGACACGGGGGCCATGTATCGAGCCATCACCTGGCTGGCACTGCAACGGGGGATCCCTTTGGACGATGCCGAGCAACTCACCCAACTGGCCGCCCAAACCCAGCTCACCCTGCAGAGCGGCACCTCTTCGACAGAGCCGACCCGCATCTGGGCCGATGGCGAAGAAATTACCCAGGCCATTCGCTCTCCGGAAGTGACCCGCTGGGTCTCTCACGTGGCGGCAGTGCCGGGAGTACGCCAGGAGCTGGTGAAGCGGCAACGCAGTATTGGCCGGGATGGCGGTGCTGTCTTGGAGGGGCGGGATATCGGCACCCACGTCTTTCCTGATGCAGAGCTGAAGGTTTTCTTGACCGCTTCTGTTGGGGAGCGGGCGCAGCGTCGGCAACACCAACTCCAAGCTCAAGGGCAAATGGTACCCCTTGAAGAATTGAAGGCGCAAATCGAGCAGCGGGATCGCCGCGACAGCGAACGGCTGATTTCTCCTTTGCGGCCTGCCCCCGATGCCATCTTGATCGACACAGATCACCTGAGCCAATCCGAGGTGGAAGACAAAATTGTAACGTTGTACCGGCAGCTTTTGGAGCGATCTGGCCCGGCCCGTTTAGATCAGTAGCTTTGACTCAATCAAGACTAAATCAACGGGACAAGTCAGATTTCCGCATGATTTTCAGGGAGCTGGCCGGTTTGAACAGCTTGATCCCTCTCTCATTTCTCATTGAAGATTTTCGTTGAAGATGCAGTTGATGAGGGGGCACGGATGCCGAGCTATGGGTTGAGTGATGAACTTTGGCAAAACCACCGAGGTGTTGAGGTGCCGGAGGGGATCCCGTTGATGATGGAAATAGGCCGACCCGCTTTTCTCTCGATGAGCCAATGCTACCTGTATCCCGTTCCGCCGTCGCGAACGGAGCGCTATGGTTAATGTCTTTCTCTTGGCCTTTCTGCTGCTCCTCTCAGGAGCTTGCTCTGGGGCCGAAACCGCCATCACGGCCATGGACAACCTGCGCCTGGAATCTCTGATCGAAGAGCAAGGGGATCCGCAGGGCTTGTATCGACTGGCCCAACAACAGCGCTCGCGGCTGATCACCACCCTGTTGCTGGTGAACAACTTTGTCAACATCGGCATTGCTGCTCTGGCCACAACCCTCTCTATTGAACTGTTGGGAACCCAGATTGGAGCTTTGGCCGCCACCGTGCCCACCACAATTGTGGTGCTCCTCTTTGGAGAAGTAGCCCCAAAGTCCTTGGCGGTGAGCCATCCGCTAGGGGTGTTCCGCTGGGTGGTGCGGCCTGTTCATGTCCTATCGGTGCTGCTGCGCCCTTTTAGCGACGCTTTTGAGTGGGTTGTCAGCAGGCTCTTCAATCTATTGGAATTCTCCCCCCTGACGGCCACCGCTTCTCTCAAGGATTTGGAGCTGCTGATCGATGTGTTGGGGCAGCGGGGGCTGCTGGATTGGCAAAAACGGCGGCTGTTCCGCGGTGCCTTGGCTTTGGACTTACTCCAAGCGCGGGATGTGGCCAAGCCCAGAGTCAAGATGGAGACCATCTCCCACGACAAAACACTGCAGGATGTGGTGAAGCTCTGTTTGGAAACGGGCTACTCCCGCATCCCCGTACAGGGAGAATCCAAGGATGAGATCGTCGGCATCATCCACCTCAAGCAAGCCCTGCGCCATCTGGATCGAAAAGGCAATGCCGAAGTGACCCAGGCGATGGCACCGCCTTTTTTTGTGCCGGACACCAAGCGGGTCAGCTTGTTGCTCAAGGAAATGCTGCGCTCTCGCCAACACCTGGGGATTGTGGTGGATGAGTTTGGCGGCACCACCGGCCTGATCACGCTGGAGGACATTTTGGAGGAGCTGGTGGGCGATATTTACGACGAGAGCGACCTCTCCCCCCTGCTGCTGCAGCGGCAGCGGCGACCAGGTGGAGCTTCTACCTCCCCTGGCTGAGAACAGGAGCAAGGGGATCATCCCCTCTCTAAGTCCTAGCTGGCTCTGGAGGGATCCGTCTCCGCGGCTGTTGGGTTTTCGTGCGCGCCGGGAGTGAGCTCCCCAAAGCCGGCCTCGACGGGATAGCGGGCCACAAAAAAGATCCAGAAGCTGTGGATCCCTAGCCCCAAAGCCCACCAGCCCAACAGGGGCACCAGCCACGGCCAATCCGCGCGGTACAGTTGCTGAAAAAACACCAGCCCAGACCCGCTACAGAGGAAAACAGACAGGTGGGCGGCATAGGTATAGCGATCATCCAGCTTGCGAAATTCGGGATCCCGACGGGAGGGCTTCCGGGGCCAGCGAGGCGGCATGGCAAAACCATCCAGTTAAAACCTTCTCCAGTGTAGAACAGCCGTCGGCGGGGATCCCTGAGACTGGGGATCGACATTTCTGCTGCGGAACCCCAGTTTCAACGCCCGTTTGCCCAGCCAGTACACCAGCAAACCCATCAGCAGCACTGCCAGCCAAGGGGCCAGCACCGCCACCACCGCCAGCAGCAGAGAAGTGACGTCTTCACCGGTGGCCAACAGCGGGTTGCCCAGCCCCCCTGTGTGGTGGTAGAGGTCACCAGTGTGGCACAAAAATGCGAAACTGAGGCCCAACCCCCAAAAAATGGCCGGTATGCCCTTCATATCCTCAGCGTTGATGGGAGTGCTGATACATTCACGCTGAACTCTCCTGAACATGGTTCAGGAAAGAAGCGATCGCATCCTGCCTATCTCTGAGCAGGAAGGCGGTATCCCGCAAAGCCCTGAGGAATACCCCCCGAGCGCTTTCCCCCTTCACTTCCCGGCAACCGTTGCGGTGGACTCAAGGATCAGGGGGAAACTTGGTCTACTATATCCCTCTCAATGACTTTTGCCAAACCGCCTAAAGCTCAGTAAATTCAGCAAAGTTCAGGGTTTTGGGGGTTAGAGGCATGCTCCCGCCAAGCGCAACTGGGGGGATCCGTCTCGGCTGGCTGAACCTCGAACTCCAGCGGTCCCTCTTCAGTGTACAGGTGCAGATCGAACCAGAAGGTGGATCCCTGTTCTAGCTTGCTCTCCAGGCAGATGCGGGTTCGATGTTTCTCCAGGATGTTGCGCACGATGGCCAACCCCAGGCCGGTGCCCTCTAGGGTGTGGACCCGGTTCTCGACACGGAAAAAGCGGTCGAAAATCCGCTCCTGATCTTCTGGGGCAATGCCAATGCCTGTATCGGCCACCGCCACCCGCACTGCCTGCGGGGATCCATCCGCCTGAACCACCAGGTGGGCATGTACCGTCACCAGGCCCCCTGAGGGGGTGAACTTGAGGGCATTGCCCAGGAGATTGGTCATCACCTGCAGCAGCAGATCGTAGTTGCCCCACACCAAAGGCAGATCGGGATCAACGAATTTGCGCAACTGGATCCCTTTGTCGCGGGCCTGCAGGTGATGGGTGCGCAGCGTTTGCTCGATCACCGCCGAGATATCGACGCCCTCAAAGTGGTACTGCTTGCCCGATTCCAGACGAGACAAATCCAAAACATCGTTGACCAGGCGGGTGAGGCGGTCGGTTTCGCGGTTGGCAATTTCCAGATAATCCTGCCGCTCGGCGGGGGACATCTGCTCGCCGTACTCGTAGAGGGTCTCGATAAAAGACTTGATGCTGAAGAGGGGGGTGCGCAGCTCGTGGCTGATGTTGCTGATGAATTGGGCCTTGGCTTCGTTGAGCTCTGCCTCGCGGGTGATGTCCTGCACCGTCATCACGATCCCCTTGAGATTTTGCCGACGCGGATCCGACACCGGAGAAAGCAGGATGCGAATGACGCGCTTGGTAGGGCCGGTGAGGTTGACGCGAACTTCCTCTGCTTCTTGATCCCCGCGGGCAATTTGCATCAGGGGGCGGGCCAGTTGCTGCCGCAGATCCTCCGGCAACAGCTCCGGCAAGGGTTTGCCCAAAACGGGATCCCCTTCCCAGCCAAACATGCGGGAGGCGGCAGGGTTGAGCAGCAGCACCCGCAACTCGGCATCCAGCAAAATGGCAGCATCGACGATGGAGAAGACCAAGGTCTCCAACTTGGCTTTGGCGGCAGCCAGTTCCTCGATGTTCTGTTCTTCGTAGCTTTGCAGCCGCTCCGCCATCTCGTTAAAGCTGTCGATGAGCTGGGCCAGCTCTCCCCCGAAGGGCAGGTCGATGCGCTGCTTGAAGTTACCTTTGGTGATCTCCTGGACACCTTTGACCAGCTCTTTGATGGGATAGGTGATGGTGAGGGCATTGACCACCGCTCCCAGGATGGCCAAGACCCACACCGCCAAAAACACCCCGATCGAGACCTCCCGCGCCAATTGTGTGGAGCGCACCAGGGCAGGATTGGGATTGATCCCCAGGCCGAGGGTGCCCAAAAAGCGGCCCTGATGATAGATGCCGACAAAAATATCCGTCACCCGCCCGGCAGGGGTAAGGTGGGTGCGCACCAGCGGTTGGCCCTCAGCAGGGGGGCGATTGTCCGGCAGTTGCATGCGACGGGTGAGGCTGAGGGAGGTTTTCACCTCTTGGTTGGAAAACGGGATCCCGTAGTAGATGTTTCCTTCGGGATCGGCGTAGAGCAAATAGCGGATGCTGCTGGTGCTCTCAAAGTACTGGCGGGACAGTTGGGCGACTTCGCCAATGCGATCTTCCGCAATCAGGGGGGCGACATTGGCCGCCAAAAGCAACCCCAGATCCCGGCCAAAGCGGGCCTCGTTGAAGCGGGCATCCTGCTGCACAGTGCTGACGGCCCAGAAGGTAAAACTGCTCACCACCAATGAGACCACCAGCGTTGCCACAAAGAGCAACTGAGTTTCCAACCGCAGTTTTTGCTTCCATCGCGCCCACCAGCGCCGCAGGGATCCCATAGAGATCCCGGTCGTTGTTGGCACTGACATGTCCACAGCGCCAGGCAATGGCTCGGCAGGAGAAGAAGCCAGCTCAGGAGATTGGACTTCGGCAATGGGCTCGGCTGGCTCGACAGTGCTGACAGGAGGCATGAACCCAACGTGAACAGATAGCGTGAACGGATATAGGGCGGTGATTCGCCACCATTCTGACATGGGCAGGCGATCCCTTTGTCTCAGCCAAGGCCGGGTGAGAACCGGTATGGGATCCCGGCTTCGCAACGCAACCTGCTCCAGCCGACCTGCAGGGGAATGGTTGCCAATACCGATAAAGGTATCCCCAAGCAAAGCTTGTCAGCGCCCCTAAAGTTGATAGACTAGAAAACCGTGCTTCACCAGGTCAGAGGGACCGGAAAAATCGTGACCAACAGCCCTGTCAGCCAATTTATCGAGCATCACTTTCGCCACTTCAACGCCGCCGCGCTGGTGGATGCGGCCAAGGGCTACTGTGCTCACCTGGAAAAGGGCGGCAAAATGATGGTGACCCTGGCCGGCGCCATGAGCACAGCGGAGCTGGGCCTTTCCCTAGCGGAAATGATCCGGCAGAACAAAGTGCACGCCATCTCCTGCACCGGCGCCAACCTAGAAGAGGACATCTTCAACCTCATCGCCCACGACTTCTACGAGCGCGTGCCCCACTACCGCGATCTTAGCCCGCAGCAGGAGCAGGAGCTGCTGGAGCGGCACCTGAACCGGGTAACCGATACCTGCATTCCCGAAGAGGAGGCGATGCGGCGCTTGGAAAAAGCCCTTTTGGAAGAGTGGATCGGCGCCGATCAGGCGGGCGAGCGCTATTTTCCCCATGAGTTTCTCTACCGGATTCTGCGCAGTGGCCGGCTGGAGCCCTACTACCAGATCAATCCGCGGGACTCTTGGGTTTACGCGGCTATGGAGGCCAACTTGCCCATCTATGTGCCGGGATGGGAAGACTCCACCACCGGCAACATGTATGCCGCCCACTGCATCACGGGTGAGATCCGCAATGTGCATACCGTCCGCACAGGGATCGAGTACATGATCCACCTGGCGGACTGGTACACGCACACCTCGGCGGAGTGCTCCATCGGCTTCTTTCAAATTGGCGGCGGCATTGCTGGGGATTTCCCCATTTGTGTGGTGCCCATGCTCCATCAAGATCTGGGTCGCCAGGGCGTACCCCTGTGGGGCTATTTCTGCCAGATCAGCGACTCCACCACCAGCTACGGTTCCTACTCGGGGGCAGTGCCCAATGAGAAGATCACCTGGGGCAAATTGGGGATCGACACCCCCAAATTTGTCATCGAGTCGGATGCCACCATCGTGGCGCCTTTGATCTTCGCCTGGGTGGTGGGGTGGTAGAGAAGGGGAATCAATCTGTATGCCCGTCGGTTGAGGCGGAGCGGGGCCAGCGGGACAAAAGGATCGCAGCTTCCCAGCGGCGCAGATCCTGGGCGATGCGCAGGGGCGTGAGGCCGTAGCCGTCCGGCTCGTCGATCTCGGAGCCATGTTCCAGCAGCAGCCGAACGACCTCGGGGTTGCCGGACCAAGCGGCAAAATGCAGGGGAAGGCCACCGGCGCCAAAACGAGCATTCACCTCGGCCCCTCCCTGGAGCAGGGCTTTCGTAACCTCAGGGTTGCCCAGGCGAGCCGCTTGGTGCAGTGGGCTGGCTCCCCCATAGTCCGGTCGATTGGGATCCGCCCCCGCTGCCAGCAAAAGACGGGCGTTGAGGCCGCTCTCCACGAAAAACAGGGCTGTCTTGCCCCGCTCATCGACAGCGTTGGCGTCTTTCCCCAGCCAGAGAGCCAGTTGCAGCCGCAGCGGGTTGGCTTGGGCCAAGGCTTGTGGATCTTCTGGTAGGGAGTATCCATAGAATCCCAGACCCCCCACTAGCAGGGATCCCAGTCCGACAGCGATTTTTAGGACCTGACCTCGCATAGCCCTATTCCTCAAAGAAAAGGATGGCGAGCCCCTGCCTGGGCAGAGCCTGGGCCGAGAGCAGCAACGGGTTGCTGAGGGCAGGTTGCGGGGCAGCAGCGGGGAAGAGACGCAAAAACTCCTGCAGCGGCAGCAGCTCGCATTGGGATTCCTCAGCGGCGGCCGTGCGATACATGGTGGGGATGACCAGCTTGGGCTGCAGCGCTTCAATGGCCGCCTTGGCCCCAGCAGGATCGTAATTTTTCGGCCCACCCCCCACTGGCACCAGCAACAGGTCGGGACGAGCAAGCAGGATGGACTGCTCCCGCGTAATTGGCTGCAGCGCCCCTCCCAAATGGACAATGTCGATCCCAGCCATGCGCCAGCGCCAACCCACGTTTACGCCAAAGCGAGGGCCACGGGGCATGCGTACTCCTTGCACCCGGATCCCGTCAATCAGATAGTCTCCCGGCTGAAACAGCACCTTGGGGTTGCCGGGCACCACATCCAAAGCACCCTCATCCAACAAGCGGCTGCTGAGCAACACCAGATCGGCAGCAACTCGTGGGGCAGGATAGCCAGCCGTACAGCCCGCCGGCCGAAACGGGTTGACCAGAAACCGTCGGCCCTCCCCCTCGAACAAAACACAACTGTGGTGCAGCCAAGTCAGTTGCAGCCCCTGCGAGCTGGAGCCGGGAGTGAACTCTATAGACCCTGGGGTTGTTGGCGTTTCCGAACCTTGTGCCGGCGCTGTCTGAGCGCCCGCTTTGCGCCCTCTGGCCAGGTTCACGGCCATCGATCCCAGCAGCCCAGCGCTGGCTTGCAGAAGCTGGCGACGCTTCATGGAGTGGGGATCCCTGATGTAACAACGGCAACGGTTTCCTGAGGTTTCTGCGAAACATTGGGCTGAGCAGCAGTTGAGGCTTTGGCGCTGCGCAGGAAGTTGCTCAACAAGCGCTTGCCCTCTGCAGTCAAGATGCTCTCCGGGTGGAACTGCACGCCCTGAACGTGGGGATAGCGGCGGTGGCGTACCCCCATGATGATCCCATCGCCTGTTTGAGCCGTCACCTCCAGCTCGTCAGGACACGTAGAAGGCTCGATCACCAAGCTGTGGTAGCGGGTGGCCGTGAAAGGCTGGCTCAACCCCTCAAACACCCCCACCCCTCGATGGTAAATGAGCGAGGTTTTGCCATGCATCAGCTCAGGTGCGCGCACGATCTGACCACCATAGACCTGGCCAATGCACTGGTGCCCCAGACAAACCCCCAAAATCGGCAGCTCTGGCCCCAGCTCCCGAATCAACTCCAGGGAGATCCCGGCATCTTCCGGCCGCCCTGGCCCAGGAGAGATAACTACAGCTTGCGGCTGCATTCGGCGCAGGTCGTCAACGGAGAGCTGGTCATTGCGAAAAACCTGAAGCTGAGCTCCCAACTCCCCCAGGTACTGCACCAAGTTGTAGGTAAAGCTGTCGTAGTTGTCGATGACGACCAGCACGATAGCATCCGGCAACGGCACCCCATTTTAGCACTTGCTTGAGCTGCTGTTCTTGATCCAAAGAAGCAGAGTAACTGGCGCTTTTTGCAGGGGAGCAGTCGACGCCCCAAGAAAGCTTGTATCCTAGAAGGTACAACCCACAGGAAGCAGTGAATTGGGCGGGTTTCCAGGTTTCCCAATGTTGATTTGGATCCCATGAGTGCGCTTCTCTCCCCGGCAACCGATTTGCTGGACGAGTTGCGGCAGCTTTTCCCCTTCGAGCTGGACGACTTTCAGATCCGAGCCATTCAGGTTCTGGCTGCTGGGGAATCGGTGGTGGTCTGTGCTCCCACGGGATCCGGCAAGACCCTGATCGGAGAGTATGCCATCTATCGGGCCCTATCCCAGGGCAAGCGGGTTTTCTATACAACGCCCCTGAAGGCCCTCTCCAACCAAAAGTTCCGGGATTTTGGCCAGCAATTCGGCCCAGAACAGGTTGGCCTGCTCACCGGCGACATCTCCATCAACCGGGAGGCGCCGATCTTGGTGATGACCACCGAGATCTTCCGCAACATGCTCTATGGCACGCCGCTCTCTCTGGCCGTTCAGAGAGGAGCCTCCGGCGATGGGATGGAACCTTGGGAGGAGGCGGAGGCCCTGAGTCGGGATCCCTTGCGAGAGGTGCAGGCGGTGATCCTGGACGAATGCCATTACATGAACGACCAGCAGCGGGGCACCGTCTGGGAAGAAGCGATCATCTACTGCCCCCCCACGATCCAGCTCATTGCCCTTTCTGCCACCTTGGCCAACAGCGACCAGCTCACCGATTGGATGAACCAGGTGCATGGCCCCACCCATCTGATCGACTCCAACCACCGCCCGGTGCCGCTGCAATTTCACTTTGCCAATCGCAAAGGGCTGTTCCCCCTGCTGGAGCAAACCGAGTCGGGGCAGTGGGTTCGCAACCGCCGCTTGAAAAGCAAACGGCCCAACTCCCACGAGCCCTCCTGGGCAGGAGTGCCGGACATAGCGCAGGTGTTGGAAAACTTGCGCCAGCGGGACATGCTGCCGGCCATCTATTTCATCTTCAGTCGCAAAGGCTGTGATATGGCCGTGGCCAGCGTAAGGGATCTGGACTTGGTAGCCAGCGAGGAAGAACGGCAGCAGTTGGCCGAGCAGATCGACCGCTTTTGTCGAGAAACGCCCGAAGCTGTCCGCCGAGATCAGTTGGATGCCCTTTACCGGGGTATTGCCGCTCACCATGCCGGCATGTTGCCTGCCTGGAAGGGACTGGTGGAGCATCTGTTTCAGCAGGGGCTAGTGAAGCTGGTCTTCGCCACTGAGACTTTGGCCGCCGGGATCAACATGCCTGCGCGAACCACGGTGATCTCTTCCCTTTCCAAGCGCACCGACACGGGCCACCGCCTCTTGACCGCTTCTGAGTTCATGCAAATGTCGGGCCGAGCCGGACGGCGGGGCAAGGACATCATCGGCCATGTGGTGACGGTGCAATCCCCGTTTGAGGGGGCCCAAGAAGCTGCGCGGCTGGCCACCTCTGGAGCGGATCCCTTGGTGAGCCAGTTTACCCCCACCTATGGCATGGTGCTGAACCTGCTGCAAAAGCACTCTTTGGAAGCAGCACGGGATCTGATCAACCGCAGCTTCGGCCAGTATTTGCTCTCGTTGCAAAAGTTGCCCGAACAACAGGAGATCCTGCACACGCGCGCCGAGCTGGAGGAGATCGACCGTCTCTTGGGAGGCATTGCCGACGAAGATATCGCCCGCTATGAGAAGATGCAGGCGCAACGGCGGGAAGAACGACGCATTTTGCGCTACTTGCTCAAACAACGGGAAGCTGAGCCGGATCCCACCTTGCGGCTGTTGGCTTTTCCCCACATCCAAGCCCAAGAGGAAAAAATCCGTGCCCTAGAAGCTCAAATCCGAGAGAATCCCGCTCACCAAGTGGGGAAAAAATTGCTGGGTTTGCGAGAAAAACGACAGCGCTTGCTCAAGCGCCTCGAGCACCTGGAGCGGCAGAGCGATTCCGTGCAGGAGCTGCGCTGGCAGCAATTTATGGCCTTGGTGGGGGTGTTGCAGGATTTCAACTGTCTGCAAGAGTATCAACCTACCGATAGCGGAGAGGTGGTGGCCGCGCTGCGGGGGGATAACGAGCTCTGGCTGGCGCTGGCTCTGCTCTCGGGTGAGTGTCAGGGCTGTGCTCCCCATCATTTGGCCGGAGTTGTGGCTGCCTTGGTCTCAGAGGCTCCCCGTTCAGGTACCTACAGCCGGCTGCGCACCTCGGGGCTGGTGGAGGATGTGCTGCACGGATTGCGGGGTTTACGGCGGCAGCTGTTCCGCAGCCAACGGCAACACCAGGTGTTTCATGTGCCGATCGGGTTTGAGCCCAGCTTGGCCGGGATCGTCGAACATTGGGCTCAAGGGATCCCTTGGGAGACCCTGGAAGCCAGCACCAACCTAGATGCCGGAGACCTGGTGCGCCTGATCCGCCGCACGCTGGATTTGCTTTCTCAGATCCCTTATGTTCCCCATCTGCCGGCGGAGTTACGGGAAAATGCCCGTCAAGCCCAAAAAATGCTGGATCGCTTCCCGGTGAGCGAGTTGATCTAGCGAGCTCAGACCGTTTGCTGTTCAGTGAGGTTGCAGCTCTATGATGCCCGCCGGTGAACCCACCCTCAGGGATGTGTTGAGTGTTATTGAAGAGATCCGGCAAGATGTGGAAGAGATCCGACAGGATGTGGAAGGACTCCGGCAGGATGTCTCCAGAACCAACGAGCGGCTAGAAGCCCTGGCAGCCGATCAAGCAAAGCGCTGGGCCGAGCAGGAAAGACGTTGGGCTGAGCAGGAGAGACGTTGGGCCGAGCAGGGGATAGAAAACCGGGTGATCCTAGAACGAATTGACACCTATCAAAAGGCTAGTGCCCAAGTGGTTAACCTGGCTTTTGCCTTGATTGGAGCTGCCACCGTAGCTCTTGTCGGCATCGTCCTACGGTTGGCCGTTAGTCTATAGTCAGCTGGTTCGGCAAAAACTTCGGCAGGCAGGATGGCCTTGCTTCTCTATTCGGCAACTGGTACGGCTTGTCCTTGAGTTTGGCATTCCGAATGGCCATCTCTGACAGGGCCATGTCCCACCCCGTCTGTTATATCCCCTATTGTGTCCCACTTTAGCCTGGATTACAGTGGGTTTCCCCGGTCTATCGTGGACACTAAAAAGCCCAGAAGCCTTGCTGGGTAAGGGCTTTCTGGACTTCAGTGGACGTTATCGGATTACGGAGAGAGTGGGATTCGGTCGCGCCAGCGGGCCGGATGGCCTTACCCACGGTGAGTTGCTGATACATTCACGCTGAACTCTCCTGAACATGGTTCAGGAAAGAAGCGATCGCATCCTGCCTATCTCTGAGCAGGAAGGCGGTATCCCGCAAAGCCCTGAGGAATACCCCCCGAGCGCTTTCCCCCTTCACTTCCCGGCAACCGTTGCGGTGGACTCAAGGATCAGGGGGAAACTTGGTCTACTATATCCCTCTCAATGACTTTTGCCAAACCGCCTAAAGCTCAGTAAATTCAGCAAAGTTCAGGGTTTTGGGGGTTAGAGGCATGCTCTCACAAACAAGTTCCAGCGGAGAGAGTGGGATTCGAACCCACGGTGAGTTGCCCCACACAGCATTTCCAGTGCTGCGCCTTCGACCACTCGGCCATCTCTCCAGATTGAGAATAGGGGCGACTTTCCAGAGAGCTAAAAAGTCAGCTTTGTGATCCTAGCAAAGGATGGAAGCTATTAACGGGATCCTTTGGGATCCCCAGGCCGAAACATTTGCAGCAACACTTGCCGGCGAGAGCACCGCCAGTAATCAACATGGGATCCGATCAACCCCGTCTCATTGATCTGCATCTCTGTCCAGCCGGGGATGCACAGGCGGGGACGCCAAGGCAAAGCCAAAGAACCGCTTAGGATCCACTCGGTGCGGATCTGGCTGCCGGTTTGTCGAATATCCTGCAGCTCGAGACGGATATCCTGTAGCCAACGCCCTATCCCCTCGATCATGCGGCGATAGCGATCCAAGCCGCGAAACTCGTTGAGGGGATCCCGGAAGTAAACCTGCGGGTCGTAGATCGCATAGGTCTGATCCCGGGGAAAGCGAGCGTAATCTGCCCGCAAGATGGCCACCAGATCGGCGCTAGGCGGGGCTTGGGAAGGAAGGCTCATGTCTTGGCCACGACAGAAAGAGACACCGTTTCCCCAGGGGCGGGGCAACACAACTGGATGGATTGGGACGTGGCGGCATTCAAGGCTGCCAGCTTTTCTCGAAACTCCTGCAGGCTGCCCAAGGGGCGGATCTGGGCGGCAAACCAGCCGTGGTAGTCCACCTCTCCCATCGCCGTAGGGATCACCTGCTGGGGGCGTAGGGCTGCCACCACCTCCAGGGCCCGCTCTGGCCCCATGATCACCTCTCCCAAGAGGGGAAAGATCTGCCCCACCACCGGGATCAGCAGAGTATGAATGGGGCACAATTCCTGCTGCAATCGCAGCCGGATATCCGGTTGGGAAAGATGAGGCTCGTAGTAAAGCCGTGTCTGAGAGGGCACCTCTTCCAGCAGATAGCCCAGCTCACGGACAGGCCCTAGGGGCGCACCGGGAATGGCCGTGACGCGCAGATCCCCCCACTGAGCGGACTGCCAGGGATCCAGAGCTTGAACTGTTGCAAATCCCAGACTCTTCACTACTCTGGCTGCAGCCGGCGAGGCCAAAACGGGGATCCGCTTATCCAGGCGCTGCAACGTTGGTGGGTGGCAGTGATCCGGCTGGGCTTGGCTGAGGAGGATCCCGTCGATTTTGGGCAAGGTCTCCGGCGTAAAAGGGAGCGGCTGGCGGTGCTCCAGGCGGATGAACCAGGGGATCCCCAGAAACACCAGGGGATCCACCAGCCACGGATCCAATAGGAAGGTTTGCTCCCGGGTGTGGATGAGCCAACTGTTGAGGTCGATGCGGGTCAGTTGCATGAGTTTGAAGTGAGGTTATTGCCCGGTAATGGAGAGATCGGCAACCCAAATGCGGGGACACAGCCCACCGGGTGTGACTTGCGGCTCGGGCTCGACGTAGAAAATCGACTTCAACAGCTCCAGGAAGTCTCCGGCCACCGTGGCCGCTTCGATGCTGATGCGTTCTCCTTGGCGTACCCACCACCCCTGAAACGGCAGCGAGAAGGATCCCTGTAGGGGCTTAACGCCGGCATGAAGCGCTTGCAGCTCATCGATCCAAACTACATTTTCAGCCGTAGCCAAGTCATAGGTGCTCTCCGGCGGTGCCCCGGCAAACACATGGTAGTAGTGGGCAGCAACCGTGACCTTAGCACCGATATTGGCGTGGCCTGTGGGCTGGGCTCCTAGGCGCTTAGCCGTACCGGCGCTGTGCAAAAAGTGGGTCAAGACTCCATTGGTGATGAGGGGGACGCGGCGGGTGGGGGTGCCTTCGCCATCAAAGCTGATCGCTCCCACATTGGTCGGGTGTAGAGCATCGTCACACACCGACAGAAGAGGCGAGGCAATGGTCTTGCCCAGGGATTCTGGGGTGGACAGGCTTTGGTTGTCCAAAATGTTTTGGGCATTGAACACATTGGAGAAGGCGCTCAACAAACTCAAAAAGGCTTCTCCGGAAAAGACCACTGTGTATTTTCCAGAAGGGATCCGCTCGTACTCCAGATGGCTAATCAGTTTCTCAGCAGCTTCCTGCACACAACCCTGGATATCCAACTCATCCAGGCTGCGAGCCACTCGCATGGCTCCGGCGCTGCGGGGTTTGCGACCTTCTTGCTCTGCCTTGCTGTAGAGAAAAACCGAAGCGAGGGTATGCTCCTCTTGTCGTAGGGCTTGGTGGCTGTTGAGGTAGAAGCGGTTGATCTGCCGCTGCGCTAGGCCGTTGTAGGGCACCCCCTGAATGGCGGGATGGGATCCCAGGAGTGCCTTTTCGGCAGCCACCAACTGTTCCAACAAGTCGCCGGCCAAAGCCAACGGCCCTTTGTCGTTACAAGGCTGAGCAATAGGCAGAGTGGCTTCCGGGCTGAATTGAGGGGCATGTTCCCGCACGCCAAAATGGCTGGCTTCAAAGGCCGTTTGCAGGGCCAGTTCCAGCCCCGCCTCATCCACATCGGTGGTGGAGGTCACCCCCACCTGACCCTGGTCGTTCCAGGCCCGCACCGTCACGCTGCAGCGGTGGGAAGCCTTGACCTGGCGAGGTTCCCCATGATCTACCTGCACGCTGGTTTCATCCACTTGAGCCCCGTAGAGATCAAACTGAGGGATCCCCAGCCGCTGGGCACAGCTTTGTGCCTGTTCTGCCAACACCGCGACCTGCACCATTGCCACTCCCCAAGTTCCTATTGCCATCCAGCGCCTCTAGTAAACTACCCGCACTCATGCTGACGCAGAGCGCTCCGCACCGCTAAAGCGAAAGAGTGCAGGCTTTCGGTAGCCCTGTAGTTGGCAAGCCAACCACGGACCTCTAGGCTGGTTTATAGCAGCCCCAAGTTTGGCAATCATGTTGGCCCCATTCCAGTCCGCATCCCCTTCCCATCCACAGTGCCCACACTTAAACTGCTTCCCACTGCGATTTTGCTACGCAACGCTATTGCTACGCAACGCTGACGCGAAGACGCGACAGGATTGCGCAGGGTCGGGATGGATGTGCAAACACTTGTGACAGGTCTGCGAGGTATAAGCAGGCGGAACAAGGATCAGAGAAACCCCTGCAACTCTCGCCTTGTATTCCAGAAACTGGCGTAGTTGGTAGAACGCCCAACTGTTGGCCCTGCGCCGCTCGGCTTTGCTGCGGGGTTGTTGGTTGATACGCTCCCGTATCCCTGTCAAGTCCTCTAAAGCAATAGCGCTATTTGTGGCCTTTGCCCTAGAAACAATAGCTTTAGAGATGCGATGATTGACCCACGTTTTTGCTACGCAACGCTGACGCGACTGAAAGCGTCTCTCCTTGCCAGACAGCCGTTGCAACAGTTCTCTGCATCTGCGCCGCGAACTGCGTGTGCCCTTACTGGCTTTGCGTTGGAGTACCGCCCTCAACCGGGAGTAGTGGTCTCGGACTCTGTTCAACTGCTGTCCATTCCAGTTGTCCCCCTCTGACGTATGGGCAATATCTGTCCTTCCCAAGTCCACGCCTACCACCTGAGCGGTGTTCTGCTGTTCCGGTAACTTTGCTTCCACGCAAATCTGGATGGAGTAGGAACCGTCTTTGCGCTTGACCAGAGTGGCCGTTCGCGTCAGCGGACCGGAGGTCTTTTTGGGATTGGAGCCTGCCAACTGTTCTCTCTGGTAATGACCAATCGCCAGCTCAAAGCGTTCTCGACCCTCCACCGTGGTGTTCGCGTTAGCGTCGCGTAGCGACAGCGACACCGTCCAGTCTTTCTCGCGAAACGAAAAGATACGAGCGTCGTAGGTAGCGAAGCCACCCTTGTTCGCGTTAGCGTCGCGTAGCGACAACGCTTTGACCGGGCGGTTTTTCTGTTGTGCCACCTTGCGAGCAGACGCTACCCGTCTGCATATCTGTTGGTCGCGTAAGCGGGACGTAGTCCTTGCCAAATTACTGGACAAGCCGAAACGGGCACGGATTTCGTAGTAGCACAGGGATTGGAGTTTCAGTGGGTTGACGACTTTCTCGGGTGTGTTTTGGTTGACCCAGTTCAAGACTTGGCCGTTCGCGTTAGCGTCGCGTAGCGACAAAGCATCCAATGTCTCGTCCAATTTGGCGGCTTGCGACTGGGACACCTTGAGCTTGCAAGAAACGGTCAGGACTTGGGTCATAGCCTTATTGCATTTTACTCACATTCCTCCCGACCCTTGCCCTGTGGGCAGAGAGCGGGGCTCCTGCGGTTTCTAGCTGACGGGCCAGCCAGGCGGTCAACTCTTCCGATCGCGCCAGCGGGACGTAGTCCTTGCTGCTGAAGTCCAACAGAGCTTCCCCCAGCGCCTCCAGTTGTGACGTTGACAAAGCCCAAATCCTATTCTCAAGGGCCGGCTCAAGAGATCCCAACTTCCGCCTGAGCAGCCGCAAAACCAGCGTTGCTTCCCCGTGTTGCAATCCTTGTTGTAGCCCTTGTTGCAGGCCCAGTTGTAGTCCTTCTCTGCGTCCTTCTTTGCGCCCTTCTTCCAGCCCCTCTCGCAGAGCTTCTGCCCGCCACTCTTGGTAGATCACCGATTCCCTCATATCCAAAGACCTCATGATTTGTCGAATCAAACCCCGATCCAATGCTAGTCCCGCCAAGACGGCTGTTGCGGCTGCCAATTCCCTTCTCTCACTGGGGTCTGCCAAGCTCTCTAGCTCACTGACCACCTCTCGCAAGGTTTCTGCTGGATCTTCCACCTGGCTTAGAACCCGAAACGGTAGCAGGGCTTGCCGATCCGCTCCGGCCCTCAAATCGCATTCCCACAGGCGGACAACATCAAACTCATGGCTCAGCCTCTCTAGACGAAAAGAGGTCTGGAAAACTCGCTCCGACCCCGTTTTGCGCAAGTCAATCGCGTTAGCGGTGCGGAGCACCTTGACCACCTGCTGCACCGATAGGTGAGGATACCTCCGATAGAGTCGGAGCCGAGCCACTTCTCCCATTAGCCAGCGGGCAAACTGCTCTGGGAAACGCTCGGCCAGATATTTGCAGACGTTGTCATAGGCCATGTCGAGGTGGATCCCTGGAATTAGCGACCGCCCACGGTAATGGAATCCACCTTGATGTGAGGCTGCCCGACGGTGACGTAAATGCTGCCACTTACAGAGCCACAGAACCCAGCTGCCAAGCTGAGGTCCTTAGAACACATGGAAATTTTGGTCAAGATGTCTTTGGCTTCTCCGATCAGAGTGGCTCCCTTGAGGGGTTTGGTAATCTTGCCGTTTTCGATGAGATAGGCTTCTTCGACGGCGAAGTTAAATTGCCCAGTGGGGCCGACGCTCCCTCCCCCCATACGCTTGCAGTAAATGCCTTTGTCGATAGAAGCAAAAAGATCGTCCAACTCTGCATCTCCAGGGGCGATGTAAGTGTTGCGCATACGGCTGGCGGGGGCAAAGGTGTAGTTTTGGCGGCGACCGCTGCCGGTGCGAGGGTGGCCGGTGCGCATTGAGCCAGCCCGATCCGCCAAGAAGTTTTTCAAAATGCCCTTCTCGATCAGCAGAGTGCGCTGGACGGGCATGCCCTCGTCGTCCACATCCAGGCTGCCAAAGGCCCCTTCAGAGAGACCTTCATCCCAGGCGGTAAGGTTTTTGTGGGCAATTTTCTGGCCTTTTTTGTCGGCAAAGGGAGTGGTTTTGCGCTCAATCTGGGTGGTTTCCAACAAGTGGCCGCAGGCTTCGTGGAAGATAACGCCGCCAAAAGCGTTGGACATCACAATCGGGTAGGTGCCGGATTCCACGTAGTCGGCATAGAGCATCTGGCCGGCAGCTTCTGCCAGTTCCCGGCTATGGGCCTCCAGATCCCAACGGCGCAGAAAGTCGGGATCCCCCGTACCGCCGGAGCGTTGACTGACAGAGGCGCGATGGGATCCATCGGCACAGAGCAGCGTAGAGCTCACGGATTGGGTGAGGCGCACATCCCGCACAAAGGTGCCATCGCTGCAGGCCACCAGAATCTCTTGCCAATCGCGGAAATAGGTGGTGCGGCGGGACTGCACATGGCGGGCTTGGCGACCCAGTTGCTCGTTGGCTTTGAGCAGGATCTCCCCCATCTCCGCAATGGGGCTACATTCCTTCAACCAGCCATCTTTGCGGCGACGCTCGCCGTAGTCCTGCAGCATCTCCAGGTTGATGGCAGAGACCAGCGCTGTGGGGCCAGGAGGGGTGAAGCCCATCAGCGAAAGGCCCTTCTCCAGAGCAGCCTTGAGACCGGCAAAGGACAGATCGTTGGTGCTGACGTAGCAGTCGGCCAAGCCGCGAAACACCCGCACGCCGGCCCCGGTGGAGAGCCGTGGGGTGATGCTGGTGATGGCGTCATCTTCGGCCAGGCAACTGATGGAATTGCCCCGTTCTAGAAAAATCTCCACCAAATCGGCACCGGCAGCGCGCCCCCAGCCCAACAGGGCAGAGAGGGGATCCCGCCAATCCTCGTCGAAGCGCTGTAGAGTATGACGGTAGTTCAGGTTGGGCAGTTCTTTGGACAAAAGCAGCATGGCAGGCTCAGGGAGTAGAGACGAGCTAAGGCCGGCGCAAGTTTTCGTTTTCTCAGTTTAACAAGGAGTAAAGGTTCTCCCCTGCCGGCAGGTTGGCCTTGAGCTTGACAAGGGCGGGGGAGCAATCGAAGATCGCTGCACAAGGAAACCTCGACTTGCAATGGCTGCCAAGAAAAAACCGCCGGAGCTTCAGCCCAGCCTGTTTGACGATCCCATCGAGCCGCCAGCCCCGGCGGAGGAGACACTCCCCCAGTGGGATCAGATCCCCCTGTCGGCCCAGGTGTCCATCCCCCCCGGCACTTACAGGGATTTGGAGCAACTGAAGCAGCATTGTTTGGTATGCCAGCGCTGCGACTTGGCAGCCAGCCGTACCCATGTGGTGGTGCATCGGGGCAACCCCAAGGCAAGGATTTTAATCATCGGAGAGGGGCCAGGGGAAAGCGAAGACCTGCAGGGGCTGCCTTTTGTGGGCAAGTCGGGACAATTGCTGGATAAAATCCTGGCTTCGGTGGGGCTGGATCCCGAGCAGGACACCTACATCTGTAATGTGGTCAAGTGCCGCCCCCCTAACAACCGCGTGCCCACCCAGGAGGAGATGGACGCCTGCCGTCCCTATCTGTTGGAGCAGATTCGCCTGGTGGATCCCTGGATTATTCTGCTCACGGGGGCCACCTCGGTGCGCTCCCTTTTGGGCGAGAAGCGAGGGATCACCAAGATCCGCGGGGAATGGATCCAGTGGCAGGGGCGCTGGTGTATGCCCATCTTTCACCCGGCTTATCTGCTGCGCAACCCAGACCGCACCCCCGGCAGCCCCAAGTGGTTGATGTGGCAGGATATTCAGGCGGTGAAGCAAAAGTATCTGGAACTCACCGGCACAGCACCGCCCCAGCCCAACTTTTGAGCCCATTTCCCCAAGCGCCCCTCCTCCCAAAGGAGAGCAAGGGATCCCTACCTTGGCTGATCCCCAGGTTTGAACCCAGTCAAGAGGCCAAAGCGAAGCAAGCGGGTGGCATAAGCCTGACGCATCAGGCCCAGCCCCAGCGCCCCGCGAACGGTAACCCAGCCGCTGCGCAGCAAAGCCCAGATCCAGCGCCAGTCGCGGGCAGAAGCGATCACCTCATCCCAGAAAGGGGCCACTCGCTCCGACCAGTCGGCGCTGCGCACCTGCTCAAAGCCCACCTGTTGGGCCAGAGCCTCGTAGCTGGAGAGGCTGATCACATAGGGCAGGCAGTACACCTCGTAGATTTTCTGCAAAAGCTGTTGATCCTGCCGACTCAGGGATCCCTCGCGGTGGCACCAGGTTACCACCATCAACTGCCCGCCCGGTTGCAAGACCCGCCAGCATTCGGCCAGAAACTGCCGCTTATCCGGCATGTGCTCGCCGCTTTCCAGAGACCACACCAGATCAAAGGTGTTGTCTGCAAAGGGCATCTCCAGGGCATCGGCCACCTGAAATCGCACCTTGTTGCTCAGGCCGGCCTCTCGGGCGCGCTCCGTAGCCCGCTTGGCTTGGACGGGGCTGAGGGTAATGCCCGTAACCTGTGCCCCAAAGCGCCGGGCTAACTCCAAGCTGCTTCCCCCAATGCCACAGCCAAGATCAAGAATGTGCTGGGGAGGGCAGGGATCCCCGATCTGGCCCCACTGGATAACCCTGTCGATCAAGTCAATCTGAGCTTGGCGGCAATCCTTACCGGTTTGGCCCGGCTCGTAATAGCCATGGTGCATGTGCTCCCCCCACACCCGCTCCCAGAGGCCGGAGGAGGCATCGTAGAAGTGGCGAATGCGTTGGTTGAGGGTGGAGGTCATGGCAACAGATCTCCATGGCTTTTTTATTTTGGATCCTCTCGCCCGGTGAAATCTGATGGGGAACCCTTGTAACCCAACTCGCGCCAGCCGGACGGAGCCATAGTAACAGACCCTTTCCGGGCTCACCTTGGAGCAGAAAGCGATCCCAGCGCCCAAACCAACCGCTGCACAGCACTCAAGAGCACCAGAATTGCCATCAGCCCAAACAAGCCCACCATGTACTCCGGGAAAAGGAAAAACAAACCGTAGAAAAAGATGGTTTCACTGCCCTCGATAAGCCCCGACGGCATACTTAAGCTGGTCACTTCATCCAGGGATCCCGCCCCGACAGTGCCATCCGTCCTTGTTGCTCCGCAACGCTGTCGCGAACGCCGTTTTTCCAACAGCCCTGCCAAATACATCCAGGAGCAAAGGTTGATGTAAAAGCTGGCCAGCATCAGAGCCAGAGAAGCATAGCCCAGCAGGGATCCCTGGTGAAAGGCCAGCCCCAGGGGAACGACTGCGTAGACCACCACGTCCAGCAGCATATCCAGGTAGCCCCCCAGATCGCTTTGCCGTCCCTGCAGACGAGCCAACGTGCCGTCCAGCCCGTCCATAAACCGGTTCAGCAACCACAGGCCCAGCCCCCACCCGTAGGCCCCGTAAGCTGCCGCTGTCCCAGAGGCCAGGCCCATGGCAAACCCCGACAGGGTAATGGCTAGGGGATGCACCTGTTGGAGAGGGGTTTGCAGCACTGGAGCCAACAGCCGCTCCTTCCACTGCCTAAGCACCTTATCCAGCAAGAAACACTCCTTTCTTATTGCTCTGCAACGCTGTTGCCGATGATCACCACCGGCTGGGATCCCACAAAACCTCTGGATTCAATTTTCTTGCTCCGCACCGCCAACGCGATGGAAATCATCATCCCAGAATCATCCCAGATGATGAGAATGCTACTGAAGGGAGGTCAGAGCAAAGTGCTGTGCCTACGGCAAAGGAACCGCACCGCTGTTGCGAATGAAGCGGATACCTACGCGGAGTATGTTTGCTCTGGCCCCTTTCCTCTACCGGAAGTGCTGCGGCAAGCCTAGGCTGGGACAAAGCCTGTGGGTAAACTAAAGGTTAGGCTGGGTAGCCTATCGCCTGGCGGACTGTGTGCTCCTTAACTCGGTGTTCGCGGCACCTTTTTCTCCCTCAACTCCAACATACCTACGAGCGAGTCCATGAGCGAGACCCCCACTTCCCCAGCAGAAGCGTTCGCGGCACCAGAGCCGGCCATTGCCATCACCGGCCTGACCAAAACCTATCGCACAGGATTTTGGCTGAACAAGGTGGTCAGCCCCCTCAAAGATTTTTCTCTGACTGTGGCCCGCGGAGAAACCTTTGGGCTGCTGGGGCCCAACGGGGCCGGGAAAACCACCACCATCAAATGCCTACTGGGCATTGTGGAGCCCACCCGCGGCAGCGGCACTTTGCTGGGCAAACCCCTGGGGGATCGCTCCATCAAGCAACAGGTGGGATATTTGCCGGAGAACCCCTATTTTTACGATTACTTGACGGCATGGGAGTTTCTCCAGTTTGCCGGCAAGGTGTTTGGTCTGCCCAATAGCCTGTTGAAGGAGCGGATCCCGCAACTGCTGGAGCTGGTGGGGCTTTCTATAGATACGGCCCGCAAAAAACAACTGCGCACCTACTCCAAGGGCATGCTGCAGCGCACTGGCATGGCCCAAGCGCTGATCAACGACCCAGAGCTGGTGTTTCTGGATGAGCCGATGTCGGGGTTGGATCCGATGGGCCGCTATCAAATGCGCGAGATCATTCTGTCCCTCAAGCAGCAGGGCAAAACGGTGTTTTTCAACAGCCATATCCTGGCGGATGTGGAAGTTATCTGCAACCGAGTCGGCCTGATCATCGGCGGCAAATTGGTGCATCAGGGAACTTTGGATGACTTGCTGGGAGAGAGCAAAAGCTATCGGGTACAGGGGCACGGTGGCGCCGTCGAACAGTTCCGCGACCGCCTAGAGCACTTCTCGATTCAGGGATCCCATTGGTCGGGGGAATGGAGTGGATCCCTACCAGAGTTGCTGAGCCTTTTGAACCAAGCGGGGGCACTGGTCACCGACTTGCATTGGCAACGGCAATCCCTAGAAGAATTCTTTGTGGAGCAAGTGCGGGCCATTGAGGGGGATCATCCGGTCTCTGCGTAGACTAGCCGCTGGCGTTGGAGAGAGCAAGGCGGAGTCCTCATGTGCCCCGAGCCTTTCCCACTAGGGAACCACTGCTAGCCGGCGGCAATGACGGATCGGTAGTAGTTCTCCAACTGTTGGGTGGCTGCCGACCAACTCCAGCGTTCTGCCTCTTGGCGGGCTTGCTGTCGGAAGAGCTGCCGCTGCCCGACGCTGCTCAGGAGTTGCTGGGTAACCTGGACAAAGTCGCTATCCGAATTGGGATCGAACAGAAAGCCATTGCGCCCACTGTCCACCACATCGGTAATGCCACCGCAGCGGGGGGCGATCACCGGACAACCGGCAGCCATGGCTTCCAACAGAACCAGCCCCAAGGTCTCGGTGCGGGAGGGGAACACGAACAAATCCGCCGAAGCAAAGGCCGCTGCCAGAGACTCCCCCTGCAGATAGCCCGTAAACACCACATCGTAGCCGGCAAAATGTTGCTCCAGGGATCCCCGCTCTGGCCCATCTCCCACAATAGCCAAGCGGGCTTGGGGGATCTGCTCCAACAAGACCCGGATCCGCCCTACTTCCTTCTCAGCCGAAAGCCGTCCCACGTAGAGCAAGAGAGGCCGTTCCGGTTGCCCCGCCGTGAGCCGAGCCCGCATTTCTGAACTGGCCGCCTGGGGATGAAACAACTCCGTGTCCACTCCTCGCTGCCACAGCTGCACCCGCTCAATGCCGTGGGCGCTCAGCTCCTGCATCATGGCCGTTGAGGTGCAAAGATTGACCCGCGCCAAATTGTGCCCCAGCTTCAGGAGATTCCACAAAACCCCCTCCAGAAAGCCCAGCCCATAATGCTGCAGATACTTCGGCAGATGGGTATGGTAGGAGGCCACCAGCGGGATCCCCATCGTCTGGCTGTAGTAGAGGCCCCCCAATCCCAAAACTGCCGGGTTCACCACGTGGATCACATCCGGTCGGAAACGGCTGAGCAACTTACCGATGGCCGGGCCAGGGGCGGCCAGCTTCAACTCTGGATACAGAGGCAGCGGCATCCCCGGGATCCCGTAGACCCGTGCCCGTGCAAACCGCCGGGGGGCTCCCCGGGGCGCGACGATGAGCACCGAGTTGCCTCGAGCGGTTAGGTGACGCACCGTGTGGCAGAGGCGGGTAACGATGCCATCCACCTTGGGCAGAAACGTCTCCGTAAATAGGGCTATGCGCATCAGGGATCCCAAGCCTACTGTTATTGCTCCGCAACGCTGCTGCGACCGCGCCACTCGGACGGAGCCCTCAAAGACTCTAGAATGAGTGTTGCACAAAACGGCAACGCTGCTACGACCTCCGTCAGCAGACTCAAGTACCTCATTCCACCGGTGCAGAGTAGGGCATCGGCTCAGGTTCGGTGAAAGTCTGCAACTGGCTTTGGCCCAGCGTGTCTGCGGCGGTTTTGCTGATCAACAGTAAGGTCGCCGCCAGGGCCAGCCCAATAACATCCCGCCACATGCTCCACTCCTCAACTCCTCACTCCTCTTGCCCATTACTGTAGCGGCGGTTTTCTCGACTGGGCAGTGATGGAGGACGGATTTTTACATAACACGAACCACTGCCAAAATTGCGGCTTTGCCCCCCGCCGGCTAGTCCCGGAACGTCAGCTGCAAGCTGGTTATCAGCAGCACCAAAGAAGAGACCGCCATCACCCCTCCCCAAAACCAGTAGGGCAAGAACAAGTTTTGGGCAATCTGGCTGGAATCGGAGTGGATCACCTGCCCGTTGATCACAGCAGAGGCCGTAAATAAGTAGTCAAGCTGGTGGTAGGTGCTCACACAGGCCTGCACCCCCAAAAATTGTGCAGCGAAGCCCCGCAACCAAGGGGAAGCCCAGCAGCCCACCGCCAAGATCCCCAGCCCAATAGCCGGGATCAGCAACAGGCCAAATAGAGAGCGCACCCAGAGCACCGCCGACAGCAACAGCAGGGATCCCAAAGCCAACAACCCCAACTGGGCCGTACCTTGACGACGAGAAGCCAGGATAAAAACCGCCCCGGCCATTGGGGGCCCCATTGGCCCACCGGCGGCCACCAAAGCTCGACCCACCGGCCCCAAAAACAAGTGCCCACTGTGAAAGGCCAACCCCGACCCGTCGGGATAGATCTCCAGACGATGAAACTCCCCACCCAACAGCACTGCCGTCAAGCCGTGGCCCATCTCATGAAACCAGGTGGCCAGAATCGTAAAGGGGTAGAGGATATAGTTGCCCCAGGGGAGCTGCCAGAGCAAGACCGTCAGACCTGCAGCAGCCACCAACCAAACCAAGCTGTGCCGGCCAGGTTTCTCGGAAGGGGAGGGAGGCAGCTCAAACTGAGTCATAGAGCAGCAGTGGGTAGACAGAAAAAAGCCTAAAACGCCTCGTCTTCTTAGACGACTGCCGGCAGAGGAGAGTTCCAAGCCAACCCCGAGAAAATCCAGAAAAACATATGTCTCAAACCAGTTTGCAATGGATGTAGGTCAGGTAGGCTGAAAAAGACTCTGAGGGATCCCTGGCGATGGCCACCTTCCTGCGGGATTGGAGCTATCAATTTCCTTGGCTTTACCGCAGCATCAGTCGCGGGGCTGCCCTGGCAGTGGGCGGATATGAGCGGTTGCGGAGATTGCCCATGCAAGGGATCCAGATTCATCCCCAGGAGCGGGTGTTGGATCTCTGCTGTGGCCCAGCTGAAGTAACCCCACTGTTGGCGGAGCTGAGCCAGCAGGTGGTGGGCCTGGATGCTTCCCCCAAAGCTCTAGCGGCAGCCCGCAAACGCCTTCCCCAGGTGGAGTTTGTGGAGGCCTTTGCCCAAGATATGCCCTTTCCCAATGCCAGCTTTGATTGGGTGCATACCAGCTTAGCCCTGCACGAATTGTCCTTCGCAGATTTGGAGCAGGTGCTGCGGGAAGTGTGGCGGGTGCTCAAGCCGGGGGGAGGACTCTTGATCCTGGATCTGCACGCGCCTCGGCAACCCCTGATCTGGCCTGGTCTGGCCCTCTTTTTGGCCCTGTTTGAAACCGAGACCGCCTGGGAGCTACTCAAGCTGGACTTGCCCGAGCATTTGCAGCAGCAGGGTTGGCAATCCATCCGGCAGACCCTCCACGCTGGGGGAGCTCTGCAGGTTATCCAGGCGCGAAAGCCTGCCGCCTGAGCTGCACCCCTGAGAGCGGCAGTCAGCCCTGGTGCCAAAAGGGAGTGCCGAGGACAGGCGTACTGGGCTGAGCTGTTTCCTGAGGGATCATGGCCCCGGCCAGGTAGGCTCGGCGGCCTGAGCGCACCGCTTCTGCAAAGGCCTCGGCCATGGCCACCGGATCCCGGGCCAAAGCCACTGCCGTGTTTAGCAGCACCCCGTCGAAGCCCCACTCCATCACCTGGCAGGCATGGGAGGGCAGGCCCAAGCCGGCATCCACGATCAGCGGCGCCTCGATCCGCTCCCGCAGCAGGCGCAAGTTGTAGGGGTTGAGAGGGCCTTTGCCGGTGCCGATGGGGGCCGCCCAGGGCATCACCACCTCACAGCCAGCATCCAAAAGCCGCTGGCAGAGCACCAGGTCGTCGGTGCTATAGGGCAGCACCTTAAAGCCGCGCCGGACCAGCTCAGCAGCAGCAGTGGGCAGTTGCACGGGATCCGGCTGCAGCGTGTAGTCATCCCCGATCAACTCCAGCTTGATCCAGTCGGTGCCGAACACCTCCCGCGCCATCTCCGCCGTTGTGATCACCTCCTGCACGCTGTGGCAGCCGGCGGTGTTGGGCAGAACTGGGATCCCCATCTTCTGCAACAGAGCCCAGAACCTCTGGGAAGTTTCTGGCCCCAGTGCCCCTTGCCGCCGCAGAGAAACCGTCAACAAACAGGGCTGCGCGCGCGCCACCGCCTGCTCCAAAATGGCCGGCGAAGGGTAGCGAGCCGTACCCAACATCAGGCGGCTGGGCAACGGTTGGCCGTAGAGAACCAAAGGATCCTCATCGGCCAGAGTTGAGGGAGAGCAATGGAGAAGGGTGGACATGGCTGAGGCAGATAGAAAAGCGGACTTGAGCGCTAGCCGCCGGCAACCGGAGTGACGATCTCCACCTGGTCGCCTTCTTGCAGACGGGTTTGCTCATGCTGCGCACGTGGCACAAACTTCAGATTAACCGCTACCGCGAAAGGGCCGCTGGCCCCCACCTGAGCCACTGCCTCGGCCAAAGTGGTGCCTTCCGGCAAATCGTAAGGCTTTTGGTTGATCAAGACACGCATGGCGACAGGGACTCACCGGAAAGAGGGGCAGCCTGCACCTGAAAGGGGATCCCAAGCTGCTGGGCCAAGCGACAACTACCCTGGTGGAGATACTCCAAGACAGCATCGTGGATGGCCGGGGAGATCAGAAAGCCATGGCGATAGAGGCCGTTGATCTGCAACAGGCGAGGTGAGCGCTCCACCACGGCTGGCAGGTTATCCGCCAAGGTGGGACGACATTGGCTGCCCAATTCCAGGATACGCGCTTCTGCAAAGGCAGGATGTACGGCGTAGGCGGCGCTGAGCAACTCCAAAGCCGAGCGAACGCTCACCGGCGAGCGATCCTCAGATTCGATTTCAGTGGCCCCCACCACAAACACCTGACCCGGCTTGGGAGCGATGTAGATCGGGTAGCGAGGATGCAACAGCCGGGTTGGGCGCCGCAAAGAGACTTCCGGGGCATACAGGCGCACCACCTCACCCCGAACTCCGCGCAGCAGTTTTTGCCCGCCCCATTCTTTTTGGGATCCCAGGCCGCGGCAATCCAAAACCCAGCCTCCGGTTTGCTGCTGCCAGGCTTGGGCCTGCTTCAGATCCCAGGGGCAACCCCACTCCACCTCCACCTCGTGCTGCCGCAGCTTGGCCAGCAGAGCCGACAACAGTTGGCGGTTGTCCAGTTGGCCCTCTTGGGGAAGATACAGGCCCTGCGCAAATCGCCCGGCTACCGACGGCTCCAGCTCGGCCAGAGCCTGAGCATCCAGAGGCTGGGGCTTAGGGAGAGCGGGAAGGCGCTCCACCACAGCGGCCAGCAGGGACGAGAAACGTCTGGCTTCCCCGGCATCTTGGCGGTGCCAGAGGATCAGAGTGCCTTCTTGCTGAAAGAAAACCGGCTGCGGCAAGCTGGCCAAAAGAGAGGGCCAACGAGAAAGGGCGTAGTATCCCTGGGCCACCACACTGGCTTCGGCGATGGCAGACTCGGCTAGGGGAGCCAGCATAGCAGCGGCAAAATGGGCAGCACTGCTCTCAACAGCAGCAGCAGGAGCCGCCTCCACAATGCGGACGGGATGCCCAACCTCGACAAGGCTGGCGGCCAACAAACGCCCCATCAGCCCAGCCCCGAGGACAAGGATGGGATCCCGCTGCGCTGCCCAAGGCAAAGTGATCCCTGCTGCGTCAGCGGCGGGGAATGAGCCCGTCAGACTGGCTGCCGGATTTGTCAGAGAAGAGGAGGGTGAAAGGGTCAAAGTGCCCTGCGCTGCTGACACAATGGATTCCATACTGGATCCCATGATAGGCTTTCCAGCTCGGCGATGAATCTGCTCCCACCTGTGCCTGCATTTGTTGATGGAGTGCTGGGCCAAGCTTCGCTGGAACGCCTTTTCACTTGGAGCTTTTTGTTTGATCTCGCTGTTGGTCTCCGGGATCCGTCTGGGGGTGCCGGTGTTGCTGGCGGTGTTGGGGGAGGTGATCACGCAGTGTTCTGGCATTCTCAATTAAACCGGAATGAAACATTTCCCTCTAGCCCCCTTCTCCCTCTGAGAGAAGGAATGGGGGTGAGGGCAGTGGCGCGGAGCGTTTAGGGGGTGTCTCAATCTAGTTTGAAATGACTATAGTTCCCCTCTCCCTTGGTGGAAGAGGGGCTGGGGGCGAGGGGGGATCCCTTGGGCTGAGAAGCGCCAAGGGTGGAAGTCCGTCAGGCAGTGTAGTAGGCAGTGCCTTTATTGACGAAGTCCAGTGTGTAGGCAGCCCGGTAGTTGATGGTTGGCTCAAATACGCCGGCCACCGTCATGCTGTCGAAGAAGTCTTGCCAGCGTTTGTCGGTCATGGCGCCAATGCCTTTTTCCAACGCATCGCCGGACAAGATGATGCCGTACTCCTGCAATTTCTCGAAGCTGTAGGCCAACTGGGCATCGGTCATCTCCGGGTTGTCCTGCTTGATCAAGCGATAGGCCGGACGGGGATCCTCCAAGAAGCTGTACCAGCCTTTGATAGAGGCATCCACGAATCGCTCCACCAAGTCGGGCTTGGTGTCCACCAGTTGGCGACGGGTTTCGATGGTGGTGGCATAGGGTTTGTAGCCCAAATCCGCCAGGAGGAAGACCACCGGCTCAAATCCCCCTTCCCGTTGGATGGCAAAAGGCTCGGATGTCAGATAGCCTTGCTGAGCTGAGCTGGGATCCGCCAAAAAGGGGCCGGGGTTGAAGTTGTAGGGACGAACCTGATCGTCGGTGAAGCCAAAGCGGGCCTTTAGGTAGGGCCAGTAGGTGGCAAGCCCCCCTTTCGAGACGAAAATGGGCCGGCCCTTGAGCTCTTCAAAGCGCTGGGTGCCGGGGTGGGTCATGATGATCTGCGGGTCTTTCTGGAAAATGGCTGCCACACACACCAAAGGGATCCCTTCTCGCACAGCATTGATCACCCCTGTGCTTCCCCCCATGGCAAACTCGGCAGCTCCACCGGCCAAAACTTGGGTGATGTTGATGCCAGGGCCACCCATCTTGATGGTCACATCCAGGCCATGCTCGCGGTAGATGCCGGTCGCCACCGCCTGATAAAAGCCGCCGTGTTCCGCCTGGGCATACCAGTTGGTAGCATAGGAAACGCGATCCAGGCCGGATCCCTGAGCCACGATCAGGGTGGGAGAGGGTTTGCGCTGAGCTTGGGCACCCCCTGCAGCCAACAGACCGCCCCCAAGGGCTGCGGCTCCCACTTTGAGAAGCTGACGGCGGCTCAGAGCCTTGGTGTTCGAGTCAGAGGGTTGAGACGAAGCCATAATCCATTCTCCCTAAGCTAATCCTTGCAAGGTGTGAGGGGGCCAAAGATGCAGGTACAGCCTATTGAGGGGCTACGGATACGGTTGTAAACCTACTTGTTCTAAACCTCATCGGAGTCAAGCCTCAGAAACACGATGTTTTGTATCCCTTAAGTTTTGTATCCCTTAATTTGTGAACAGGCTGTAACTTGCGACACCCCATTAAGCCAGAAACCCTTGGGCAGAGCGGTATCTCCGGCTACCGGCACTTGCAGACGAGAGCCGTTGGCGTTCGGTTCCATCGGCGGGAGGCCAAGCTGCCCTGGGGCCAGCACCTCAGTTCGCAAATGGCAAGAGGAACAAAACTCGAAACCAGCCTTGCCCTGGTCTATCCCAAACCTGTAGCCACCGAACATGACCGGCGCTCGAAGTAACCTGCAGATCTCATTCTGCCGCAATCTTGCTGGGTCAAAGAGCCCCACCCCTTGAGCATTTGCCGGAGCTGTTGGCAATTTATCCCCGGTCGGGATGGAGTTGCGGCCAATTGGAGAGCTTGCTTTCTAGAGCTTGCTTTCTGCTAAGGCAACCCGCTATGCTACCGCCCAGATTGAGGCATTCTCCCGTGGCAAGTCAGCAGCTTCGTGTCTATGTCCCCCCTCACCCGCTCATTAAGCACTGGCTAACCGTGGCTCGGGATGCGGAGACGCCCATGCCCCTGTTTCGCACGGCCATGTCGGAGCTGGGCCGCTGGCTAACCTATGAGGCGATGCGGGAGTGGATCCCCACCCAGACCGTTCAGGTGCAAACCCCTTTGGAACCCGTTGCCGCGGAGGTCATCGCGCCGGATACCCTGCTGGGCATTGTGCCTGTATTGCGAGCCGGTTTGGCGATGTTAGAGGGTTGTCAAGCCCTTTTGCCCCAGGCGCGGATCTTTCACATTGGCATGGTGCGGGATGAGGAAACGCTGCAGGCCAGTTGCTACCTCAATCGCCTTCCAGAGCGGATCCCTGAGCAGATGCGCATTCTCATTCCCGAGCCGATGTTGGCCACCGGGGGCACGCTGCTGTGGGTTTTGGATGAGCTGAAAAAGCGGGGGGCGGATCCCAGCTTGGTTAGAATTGTCAGCGCATTGGCAGCGCCCCCAGGGTTACAGCGGTTGGGATCCCACTACCCGATGGTGCAAATCTTCTGCGCCATGATTGACGAGCGGCTGAACGATCGAGGATTTATCTTGCCCGGGCTGGGGGATGCAGGGGATCGCGCCTTCGGCACAGAGAACTAGCCACTGACCCACTCAATCTGTCTGTCTTCTCTGCTGCTGGTTTTTGAGCCAAGATCTTCGGCAACACACGCATTCTGTAGTGCTCAATCGAGCTTTTACCACTTCTGGCGCACGGATTGCCCATTCACCCAGATGCTTTGAGGGAGAGCATTTGGGGCTAATCCCCCTCAGGTTGGTCAAGCTATTGGATCATAGGTACTGTAGGACGCTTCAGCTGGTCGCGCTACTTGCAATTCTGACGGGGCCAGCGCCTTTCCCTTTCCTGCACCTATGCGACTTGTCCTTACCAGTTTAGATGGCAGCTTGCTGGATCTAGAGTTCAACAGCTATGGTGCTGCCCGACAAGCCTTGGCTGCCCTAGAGCGCCGCTCCATTCCCTTGGTGCTCTACAGCCTGCGCACCCGCGCTCAACTGGAACATGTGCGGCGGCAGTTGCGCCTGGAGCATCCGTTCATCTGTGAGGATGGCTCTGCCGTTTACGTTCCCGAGCATTACTTCCCGGCGGGCATCCTAGACGAGCAGTGGCAACACCGACCGCCCTACTACGTGTATGCTTTGGGTCTGCCCTATTCTCGCCTGCGCAGCATCCTGCAACAGGTGCGTCAAGATTTCCACTTGGACTTGATCGGGTTTGGGGATTGGACTGCCTCTGAACTGGCCGCTGCCACTGGGATCCCTTTGGAAGAGGCGGAGCGGGCGCAGCAGCGAGAGTACAGCGAGATTTTCAGCTATTCCGGGGATCCCGAAACCCTGCGGGAAGCTTTTGCCCAGCAAGAAGCCAACCTCACCCAACATCTGCTGCGGGTGCGTCAGCTTCACTTCTCTAGCCTGCCGCAATGGTATCTGACCGGATGGATGCAGCCAACGATGGCCGCAGAACCCAATTGGTTACCGGGGGAACAGGCGGTGCAGCGGCTGCTGGATTGCTACCAACGGCATCTGGGCCCTATCAAAGCTTTGGGCATTGGGTGTTCCCCGCCAGATGTGGCCTTTTTGCGATGGTCGGAACAAAAAGTGGTGCTTCCCAGCCCCATTGCGGATAGTCTCTGGAGTGAGGCCCTGCCTCAATGGCAATTGGCTCAGCTCCCCGGCCCAGAGGGGTGGAATGAAGTGGTGTTGATGTGGTTGGAGGAAACAGATCATGGTGATGAATAGGCAGCAGATTGGTCGTCAGGCTGTACCCTTAGGCCTGAAAACGGTGGGGTGCCTGCTGAGCTTGGCGGTGGCCATGCCTGCCCACGCGCAACCGCCCATGACCCTACTGACAGGGGAGCCAACGGTCGCCCAACTGAAGGAAGACGGAGCCCGCTATCTGCAGATGGGCTTCCATACCTTGGCCATCAACGCCTACCGGAGCGCGATTGAACTGGAAGAAAAAACCTTGGTGCTGCCCAGCGAACGGGATCCCGACGTGCCTTTCAACCTCGGCTTGATCTATGCCCGTCAAGGCAAGCTGGCGGAGGCCCGCGCCGCCTTTCAGCGCTCGGTGGAGGTGGATCCCAGTGGCTTTAAGGCTCGCTATCAACTGGCCTTGGTGGATCTCAAGCTGGGGAACCTGGTCGCTGCCAAAGAGCAGCTCACCCTCTTGGCCCATGCCGCCAGCAACCATCCCGAAACCCACAGCCATATTCAAGCTCTGCTGGCCACTCTGGAGTCTGTTCCCTTGCCCGGCCAACAAGGGGAGAACCCGGCTCGCCCTCCAGCCGTTGAGTCAGAAGCCGCCAAGCTTTTGCTCGAACCTCAGAAAACAGAAACAGCCGCCCTGCCAACTGCGACTGAAAAGAAAGGGCCAGAGGAAGAGAAACCCCTCTCACTTCTGCAGCGGCTCCGCCAACAGGAGCGGGACTAGTTCTCTCTCGGCCCAGACTGACAACCCATGAAGGCATGTAGCTGGATGCCAGGGATCCCGTCACCGGGCCTTGGGCTAGGCTCGCCCCTTTTTGGGATCCGACTGAGAATCCTCGGGCTGGGGCCCTTTGGTGGTGAACACCGTGGTGAACATCATCAGCATGCCTCCCCCCAAGATCAGCAGGGCTAATCCGCCAAACATCCAATTCATCCAAGCTTGAACTTCCATGGGGGAGCTCTCCAGAATACGAGAATCCATTGGGCAGTTTTATCCTACATCTGGAGAAGCGGTGCCCAGCAGCTATTGATTGGCTCGGTAAAGCAACCCCAGCCCTACGGCGGCACAGATCAAGTTGGGCAACCAAGCCGCCATTGCCGGCCCCAGCGTCCCAATTTGTCCCAGCGCCTGGGTGATGAACAGCAGCACATAGAAGGCAAAGATAATCAGCACACTGATGCCCAACCCCAAAGAGGAACCGGTGCGCTGCGGGCGCAGCCCCAAAGGCACCCCAATCAGGGTAAACGCCAGACACGCGAAAGGAATGGCATACTTTTGGTTGAGGCTGACCTGCAGACGGCGCACCCGTTGCAGATCTCCAGAACTGGCGATCACCTCGATGTAATGCTTCAGCTCCCGAATGTTCATTTCCTCAGGGCTGCGAATCTCCTGAGCCAGCTCCAGCGGCGCGCGAGGCAGACGCAACTCCTGCCGGCTGAAGGTGGCAATGTTGCTGTAGGTGCCATCAGGAGAAACGATGTAGTTGGTGCCATCCTCAAACACCCAAAGATTCTCTTGGGGATCCCAGCGCCCCCGCTGGGCCAGCAGAATTTGGTTGAGCGCCTCGTTGGAAAAATCCAGGACGATAATGCCGCGCATTTGCTTTCCATCGAAGCTGCGGGCGTAGAACTGACGGGTTAGCCCTTGTCGCCGGGAAAAGGTGCCGTCCGGCTCAGGCATGAGGATCTCGCCAAATTCTTGGTAGAGGATATTCTCCCGCCGGAAGTCCGGATCCCGATTTAAAGCTCGGTTCAAAGTCGTGGCTGCCTGGCGATTGCTCACCGGAACCACCAGCTCATTGAACAGAAACGTTAACGTCGTCACCAGCAAGCTGAGGACGAGGGCAGGCACCATGAGGCGGTAAAGGCTCACCCCGCAGCCGCGCAGGGCTGCGATCTCGTTGTCGGCAGACAAGCGCCCATAGGCCAGCAACGTCGCCAGCAACATGGACATCGGGAACGTCAGGACGATGATCCCCGGCGCCCGCAACACAAACACCTGTAACGCCGCCGAAAGCGACAGACCCGCTTCCACCACCAGGCGCACCAGCTCAAACAGGGATCCCACCGCCATCACCAAGGTTGTGAAAGCTCCCACCCCAAAGAGAAACGGCAGCAGCATCTCCGAGAGGACATAGCGATCCATCAGGCCCACCGCGCAAACGAGGGAGAGCCTGTGGTCAGGCCGCTCGCGGGAACGGGCAGGAGGGAGAGAATGAAGTTTCACGCAACCCAAGGAAGTAGTAGGCAGGACAGCCGAAGGCTGTTAACGACTCTAGACCGGAACACTGGGCAATGAAAGGCTATCGCCTTCCTTTCTCAACCTAACCCGCCTATGATCGACCCCAAGTAAGCTCAGGCATAGAATTGGGCCGGGTTTGTCTTGGGAAGACTTTCGACATGGTTTCCTCCTCTTCCCCCTCCTGCAATCTTAGGAGTTTGCTGGAGCGGCTCCTGGAGCTGCGGCAGCAGGTTGTAGAGGGATCCCAGAAATACTTGGCCGCTTGGGGCTGCCTTACGAGCCCTCCTGCGGCCATCCACAACCTGGCGCGCTACCTGGCGCTGCGCCAACAGGATCTGCGCAGCTTGCAACTGGAGCTGGCGGCTGCGGGGCTGTCCTCGCTGGGGCGCTGTGAGTCGCGGGTTCTGGAGAGCCTGGATGCGGTGATTGCTATTTTGGCAGCCACCCAGGGTTTGACCCATACGGCACCCAGCTATGAAGAGTTTTACGCCGGGGATACGGCACTAGAGCAGCACCAGCACAAGAAAAGCCAACGCCTGCGAGCTCTGTACTGATACATTTACGCTGAACACTGCTGAGCATTGCTGCTCAACGATGAAGCGATAGCATTCTGTCCGTTTCCGCTCGCGTCAGCGGGACGGAGTCCGTTCGCGTTAGCGGGCCGGAGGCCGAACAGAAAGGCGGTATCCCGCAAAGCCCTGAGCATGACGCCCAGAGCGCCTTGCCAGTCTCGTGGTAGCCTATGGTTGCACTTGGGGCATGTGAACACTTTTGCGCCACCTAATTTAGTGTGGATGTGCCCACACCTGGTACAGGTTTTACTGGTGTACGCTTCCGATACTTCCACGACAACCACGTTTTTCTTTTTGGCTTGAAACTTCAGGAACTGCTTGAACCGATAGTGCGCCCAGGTGAGCATCGCCCTTGCCGTCTTGCTACCAAACTTCCTCCCTGCCTTGGCAACCATCTTGGCTGACTCGAAAGTGGGGAGGAATATCAATCGGTAGTTATCCGTTAGGAACGCCGCTACCTTGCGATGGCACTCGTCCACCAAGTTCCTGATTCTCTCCCGCAGACGAAACGCCGCTTGCCGCATCCGTCTGCGCTTGAGTCTCGGTGCTTTGCTCAGCCTAGACTGCAGATCGTCTAGGTGGTAGCACAGCCGAACGATTCTGCCAAAGTCCCCCTTGGCAATATCTACAAAGCCTGCCCCATCAAACCCTGTAAAGAAACTTCTTACTCCAGGGTCAAGCGCAACCACCCCCTTTGCTAACGAACACTGCTCGTTCACGGGCTCAGGAAAGATGGCATACCATCTGTCTTTCACCCGCATTAGCTCAGTTCCACGTGCCCATTCTCTGGGCATCTCCTCGGATGCACGAAACGCCAAACCTCGGGTGAGTTTCGGATACCACGTTCCATTGCGAAAGTTGCCGGCGTTGAACTGCAGCGTATGCGACCTGTCTCGCACACTGCGAAACCTCGCGTCTTTGCTTCGGCGAAACGCCAACCACGCCTCGACGACCGCGTTCTGCTTGATGTGGCAGGGGGCGTCCTTCACCCACCCGGGCAGGTCGGAGCGCAGGATGATGTCCCGCAGCTTTCTGGCTGTTTTTGGGGCACCATGCTGACGCTGATAGGCAATCGCTTGGTTGTAGCAGTACCGGCACGCCGCTTGCCACCGCTTCCAAACTTTAGCCAGCGCTGGCTCCGGATAAATCCGTATCTTTCTCGATTGCAGCCCGGTATTTTCTGAGTCCGTAGAGCCGACTGCTGAAGCAGTGCAGGATGGTGAGGATATCCTCAACCAGTTCCTGTTGGGGAGAAAGGTGATCGTCATCGAGAACCAAGATTTCGCATCCGTATTGACGGCAGTACCACTCAACGAGCTCAAATCCAAACCGGCAGAGTCGATCCCGGTGAGCGACCACAATTGTTCCGACATCTCCCGCACGAACTCGTTCCAATAAGGCAAGGAACTTTGGTCTTTTGAAGTTGAGACCGCCGCCAACCTCTCCGACCACTTCGGCTCCAGGATAGAGGCTAACCAGCCTTGCAATCTGTCTCTCCAAGTCTGGCTTTTGCCCTCGGCTGCTGACTCGGGCGTACAAAACGACTCGTTTGACTTTTCTTGGCGTTTTGATGTAGCTGTCGAGGTCATACCTTCTCGCCCTACCGGATGGTGTGCGTATTGCCTTGATCCAACCTTTCTGCTCCCATCGCCTCAAAGTGTGGAGACACACCCCGAAATAATCCGCCGCTTCTCTCGGTTTTACATACCTAGCCATACCAAGCAGCCATACTGAACATACTGTACATTATTTTCAGTATAGTCCAGTATATCATTGACTAGAGTCACGCTCCTGGAGGTGACCTGGAGCTGCCCTAGAGACGGAACTTCTCCCCCAGGTAATACTTGCGCACCAAGGGATCCGCCGCCAGCTCCGCCGCCGTGCCCTTGGCCAAAATGGCCCCGTCGTTGAGGATATAGGCCCGGTCGGTGATCTCCAGCGTCTCCCGCACGTTGTGGTCAGTAATCAAAACACCGATGCCCCGTTGCTTGAGCTTGGCCACCACCTCCTGAATATCCGCCACCGCGATGGGATCCACCCCCGCAAAGGGCTCATCCAGCAGCAGAAATTTCGGCCCGTGGATCCCAGCGGCCAAGGCACGGGCGATCTCCGCTCGGCGACGCTCCCCCCCCGATACCTGCAGGCCCAGGCTGTGGGCCACGTGGGCGATGCGAAACTCCTCCAGCAGTTGGTTGAGCCGCTGCTGCCAGAGGCGGCGAGGCACCCCCGTTTGCTCCATGATCAGCAGCAGGTTGTCTTGGATGCTGAGGCGACGAAAAATACTCGGCTCCTGGGCCAGGTAGCCGATCCCCAATTGGGCCCGGCGATGCATGGGCAGGTGGGTGATGTCTTGGTCATCCAACCAGACATGGCCTCGGTTCGGCTGGATCAGGCCGGTCATAATGTAGAACGTGGTGGTTTTCCCCGCCCCATTGGGGCCCAGGAGCCCCACGATTTCCCCCTGCTGAATGTTCAGGCTAACGTCGCTCACCACCTCACGGCGGCCATAGCGCTTACAGATGTTTTCTAAGTAGATCTGCATAGGGCCGGCACAGGGCTGCTGATCAATGCTTACTGATTCTGTAGGGCTGATTCTCTCCAACCGACAGGGATCCCGGCTGCCGCAGCGCATAGGCTACTTCCTCAAAGATGCCCCAAACCCCGCCCACAATCCAGGGGAGTGTAGGCAAAGTGGATCCCTCTCAAGCCAACCGGAGGGATCCTTAATGGGGTTCTCATATAGCTCACGGCAACTGCTCGCCCCCCTCAAAATGGGATCATTTCACTAGGGGATCCCTGGCCTTCCCATGCTTCGCTGCCCAGCTTGCTACTGGCTCAACTCCAACTCCGATTATCGCTGTCGTCGCTGTGGGCACTTTTTGCGCCATCGCCCGCTTCCTGTTGCCGAGAAACTCAACCCAAGAAGGCCAACAACCAGCCCTGCCGGCTGGCGGGAAATCCGCTGGGATCGCGTCCTGACTTCCTCGGCAATACTCGGGGTTTTGGTGGGGTTGGGGCAACTGTCTTGGCATTGGGTGCAGCCGCTGCTCAAAGATCCACCCCTTCCCAGTGTTGGCAACGGCCCGGCAGCTTCGGGACGATAGGACTCCAAACGTCATCCCGCCCTGAGAGAGCCTGCTATCAGGTGGGCCAGACAGACCTGCGGAGTGGCCGAAGCCAGAAGATGCCACTATCATGTGACCAGCGCAGAACCATCCCCCTCTGCTGTGTCCCTTCACGTAAACCTTCAAAATTGTGAGGCTTGGTAACCATGAACCTCAATCTCAAAGTTCCCGCCATTTGGGCACTACTGGCCACGGCAGCCTTGGCTTCCTCTGCCGCAGCCACAACCTACAACTCTTGTTTTATGCGCTACCTCATGGCTTCCCGCACCTGTCCCAACTGCCGCCTGGGATCCATTGAGCTGAGCAATCTGGATTTGGCGGAGGCCAATTTCAGCGGTTCCGATCTCATCGAGGCCAATCTGGAGCGCACCATCTTGACGGGCGCCGATCTCAGCCAGTCTTACCTGGTGGGGGCCAATTTGCGGCGAGCTCAATTGGGGGGAGCCAACCTGAGTGGCGCTTACCTGGAGGGGGCAGACTTGCGGGGGGCCAACCTGCGGGGGGCCGATCTCTCTTCTGCATCCCTGTACGGCGCCGACTTGCGGGGGGCCGATCTACGCGACGCCAACCTGGTTGGGGCTGACCTGCGCTTTGCTCGCACCTGGGGCGCACGCCTGCAGGGTGCCGTTCGGGAATAGTGCCAAAGGCCGAAGCCAGCTTCCCCTCTCCCTCTCTGGGAGAGGGACTAATGAATAACGCGTACTAATTGCGTAATGCGGATGGCGAGACTCGAACTCGCAAGGCAAAGCCACACGCCCCTCAAACGTGCGCGTATACCAATTCCGCCACATCCGCTTCCGAGCCTAACCATCATAGCGACAGAGGGGTGGAGTTGTTAAGGGCATTGGCCATTTTGCAGCTACGGCTTGTCCTGCCTCGGCAAAGTTAAGGCAACTCCACCGACGTGGGCTTGGAAGCGTGGGGCAGTCCCCACCCCAACTTCTCTCGCATAACCCGGAAAAATTCCGGTCGGCGCAGGCGCATCAAATCTGTCCAATAGGGGGCACGTACCACCCGAATCTGGTCTTCCGGCATGATGTAGCAGCCGGCATTTCCATCTACCACCAAAACCAGTGGCTGAGGGGTAACGGGGCTAATCCATACTTCCTCCGAATCGGGGAAGACCAAGGCCCGCGACGCCATGGAATGGGGGCAGATGGGAATCAGCTGCAAAACCGGCACCCCCGGTGTGATCACCGGCCCACCCGCCGAGAGGGCATAGGCCGTCGAGCCGGTGGGAGTAGCCAAGATGACTCCGTCGGCAGCCACATCCAGAGGTGAGTGATCCCCGATGGTGATCTCGAAGTGGCACATGCTGGTCAAAGGCTCGCGGTGCAACACCATCTCGTTTAAGCTCAAGACCTCCCAGCGCAATTCTTGCCCTCGGTAGGCTTGCACCAGCAACATGCTGCGGCGATCCAGGGTGTATTCCCCGGCAATGGCGGCACTGGCTGCCTCTTCTAGGTGAGGAAGGTAGGTCTCCGTCAGAAAGCCCAGATGGCCCGTATTCACCGCCAACAAGGGGATCCCTTTGGGGGCCAGTTGCCGTGCTGCTGCCAAGACGGTGCCATCTCCCCCCAACACCACCGCAAACTTCATGGTTTGATCAAATCCAGCCGGGGCCAGGCTATCTACTTTGGTCAGGCAGATGGGGCTGTCGGGCTTGGCATAACCGAGGATACCGCCCCAGTTGGGGGCCACACAGACTTCCCAGCCCTGCTCCTGAAACCAGCGGGCTAGGGTTTCGCTGCTGCGTTTGGCGGCGGGTTTGGCGTCGTTGTAGAGGATCCCGGCTTTGGGCTTGGTCATGGGCAACGGGAAGGCAGAGGTGCCAAAACTCTATCAGTTCTGCAGGCCCCTCTGCTGGCCAGGTGATCCATTCCACAATTTCTGCCAGCAGACTTCGCTGATACATTGACGCTGAACAAGACGGGTAGCTTGCACGGCGAGGCCATACCCTGCTGCCCGGGGCTGCAGCGATTGCATCCTGCTCGTTGCCAATCGGCAGCTCAACCCTGGCAGGGCAAGAAGCTACGAGAAGCTATGAGGAAAAACGAGTGACGGCAGGTTGGAACGAGTACCTCAATCGACAGGGCGACCCCGGTACATCAGTCGGTACTTCACCTGCGGGGTCAAGTCTTTTTGCCCTGGATCCCCTTCCGCGGTGATGGGTTGTGGAGGGGCGGTGGGAGAGTGGGCGCTCGGCTGCGGGGGAGGGGTGGAAGAAGATGTACGGCTGACCTCCGCCGGCCATAAGCCCGCTTGCTTCAGAGCCCTGTGGAGCGCCTCCGTGTCAATAGGCAAAAACCACCTGGCAGCCTCGTAAATCCGTTCGAGGGAGTGGAGAATATCGCCGGCCTCCGCCAAGCCAGGGATCACATCTGCTGCCCCCTGATAAATTGCCCAGCGCCGCTCTGCGGGCTCGATGTGGCGACGGGGGTGATGAGTCAGGATCACAGGGATGTTGGGCAGCTTGCTTTGACACTCTCGACAAAAGGCATAGGGGTTAAACAGCCCCGTCGTCATGTCCACCACCATCAGATCCAGCGGCTGGCTTGTTGCCGCCTCTAGCAGATCTTCACGTGGGGAAATCGGCACCACAGAGTGCCCCTGAGACTCCAGCCCCAACTGCCAGAGATGAGATTGCAAGGGCTGGCCCTGAGCTAGCAGTATGGTTTTGCTCACCGTAGATGGAGATATGCGAGTAGAAGGAAAGGCAAAGGCTTGCACCACTTAATAATCCGTCGTACGCCAGAATCTTGTGCGGGGCGTAATGTAGCATTCTTAGGGGAAGCAAATGGTAACCGGATATACAGATATACAAGTGTTGCGGTTTAAGCCCGACGCTCCATACCCTTAAACCTGGATCCCCAGCAGCCGACAGCCCATTTCTGGGTGCGGCCTGTCCAATGGCCTCAATGTTTCTCCTGCTCAACCCAATCCGGGATCCCTTCTTTCTCGCTTTCCAATTCAGCTTGCAGGGCCTGCAACTCTTCCGGAGACAGCGAGTGGAGTTTCTCTTGAAGTTGCTGGGTCTCAAAGCTGGCCCACTGAGCCTTCAGGGTCATTTCCCCCCGCAGCACCCGCCTCAGGTAGCCAAAAGTCCACCCCAAGCAAGCCAGCAGGAGCACCACGCTCGATATCTGCTGCGCAGCCCCCGTATCCAAGCCCGCCCAAAGCAGCAGGCCGTAGAGGATCCCTCCCCCCAGCAGCAGGGCCAAGCCTATGCCAAGAACGTCCAATCTGCGCATGGCTCAGTGAACCGACAAACGGCTGACCTTACAGCGACCGGGGCTTGGGCCGAAACGTCATGAAGGGAGCCAAGAGCACCATGCCGGGAAAGAAAAACAAGACCAAGAAAAACATCAGCACCTTTTCCCAAGCACTGCCTGAAGTCCAGCGTTTGTCCACGTACAGCAGAGACAACAGAGGCAGCACCAGCAGATAGAGAACAGCCAAACCGGCATAAGTTAACCCAATCAACGATGTAGTAGAAGCCATGTCGAGTGCGCTCCGCAGCTAGACCTATGTCCAACAAATCTAACAGGATTGTAAAGGGATTTGTCAGCTTGGGGGAGTTCGTAACTCAGCCAACTGACCACAAACTGACTACAAGCTGGTGCTGATCGCCCCAACGGGGCAGGTGGCAACACACTGTTCGCACATGACACAGCGGTTGCGAGAGAACTCCAGCTTCCAGCTGGGAGCAGAAATCTTCAGGGCCTCGGTTGGGCAAACTCCCGTACACAATCCACAGTCCACGCACAAGTCTGGGTCGATTTGAATTTCCTTGGCCCGTTCAGTCACCTCAATGCCCAAAGACTGTACCCATTCCAATCCTGCTTCCACCTGGTCGATATCCCCCGACAGCTCCACCACCAAAGTACCCACTTCGTTGGGGGCTACCCTGGCGCGCACGATATTGGCAGCCACATCGAAGTCTTTGGCCAACCGATAGGTGAGAGGCACATTCACCAAATGGCGGGGGAAAATGAGGGTAACTCGTTTGCGCACGGATCTTGAGTGTTTTGAGTGCAGCAACTTCCTTCAGTATGGCAGGCTTGTGAGGTTCAGTTTGGCCGTGAATGCAGCTCACTTCCACCCTCCACAGGACACCCAAGGCGAACCCCACAGCGGTAGGGCAGGGCTTTGAACCCAGTTTTTCGGTGAGCTCAGCTTCTTGGGAAGATCACCAGAGGCAGCGCGTGAGACAACGGCGCCATTATCAGCGTGCCCCTCTCACCAAAAGCCATCTGTGGAAGCCGACCCAGAGCCTGCCACAATAGGATGGAGAGCGTCCCCGATCCCTATGAACCCATCTTTTGCTCAGCCCCGTCTCAACTCAGAGCAGTACCGCCAGATGCTGGTGCGGGATGGCGAACGTCGCTTCCGCGAGTGGCACACTGCCTTCCTCAAGTATCAACAGCAGTTTTTGCAAGAGATGAAGCAACTGCGTCTCCAGGGTTCCTTGCATCACTGAATGGTTAATGCCCACCGTCCCCACCTTGCACCCGCTGCCAGTCTTCTCCAAGCCCGATCCCTCCCCAGGGCCTACGGCCTGCCAAGGCGAACGGCAAGAAACCTTGGAATTGCTGGAGTGGCCCCGCCTTTGTCAGCACTTGGCCACCTTTGCGGCCACACCCTTGGGCCGCCGTGCCTGCTTGGAGCTGGATCCCTGGCAGAGCCGCGCCGACAGCGAAGCCTACCTTGAGCAGACGGAAGAGGCGATCCGCCTCGATCGCACACAGGCCGGGGGACTTTCTATGGCAGGGATCCACAACCTGCTGCCGGCTTTGGAACGGGCTGAACGGGGGGGGATCCTGAGCGGGGAAGAGCTGGTGCAGATCGCTACAACTCTGGGGGCAGCCCGCCGCATCCGCCGCCTGATCGATGATCATGACCATCTGCCCCACCTGCAGGCCTGGGTGAGCAACCTGCGCACCTACCCGGAGCTGGAGCAGGAGATCTTCCGCTGCCTGGAGGAGCATGGTGAGGTGCGGGACAGCGCCAGCCCTACCCTTGCGGATCTGCGCCAGCAGCAGCGGCGGCAACGCAGCCAGATCCAAGAGCAGCTGCAACAATTGATGAGCCAGTATCCCCAGGCGCTGCAGGATACCCTGATTGGCCAGCGGCAGGGGCGGTTTGTCCTGATGGTGAAGGCCACCCATCGGGATCTCATCCGCGGCCTTGTGCACGACAGCTCTGCCAGTGGAGCCACCCTCTATGTGGAGCCCTACGCTGTGGTGGAACTGGGCAACCGCTGGCGAGAAACCCAAGCTCAGATTCAGGCGGAGGAAGAGCGGATCTTGGCCGCGCTCTCGGCTCAGGTGGCAGCCGTGGCCACCGATCTGGAGCATTTGCAGGGGGTGATGGTGGGGTTGGATGTGGCTCTGGCTCGGGGTCGCTACAGCCTCTGGCTGGAGGGCAATCGTCCCCAGTTTGTCTCGGCAGGATTGCGCCTGCGTCAGGCCAAGCACCCTCTGCTGCTCTGGCAATCTCGCGCCGCTGCCCCTTCGGAGGGTCAAGGCTCTGCTGTTGTCCCTATCGACTTCACCCTCTCGGACTCGATTCGGGTCGTAGTCATCACCGGCCCCAACACCGGCGGCAAAACCGTTGCCCTGAAAACCCTGGGCCTGCTGGTGCTCATGGCCAAGGCGGGGATCTTCCTGCCGGCTCAAGATCCGCCCCAACTGCCTTGGTTCGACGGGGTTTACGCCGACATTGGGGACGAACAATCGCTGCAACAAAATCTCTCCACCTTTTCAGGGCACATCCGCCGCATCAGCCGCATGGTACAGGCCCTGCAGTCCACTCCAGAGCCGGCCCTTGTCCTGTTGGATGAGGTGGGGGCGGGCACGGATCCCACCGAAGGAGCTGCCCTGGCGGCTGGGCTATTGGAGTACCTCTCGGAAAGGGCACTGCTCACCCTGGCTACCACCCACTACGGCGAGCTAAAGGCCCTGAAATACCAACATCCCGGCTTTGAAAATGCCTCAGTGGAGTTCGACGAGGTCACCCTGGCCCCCACCTATCGCCTCTTGTGGGGGATCCCAGGCCGCTCCAACGCCTTGGCCATTGCCCAACGGCTGCAGTTGGATCCAGAGATTCTGCGGCGGGCCCAGCGGCACCTGCAAGGGGAAAGCCAGGTGGATAGGGTCATTGCCGGCCTGGAAGCGCAGCGGGCTCAATTGGAAGAGCGGGCGGCCCAGGTGGGATCCCTGCATCGAGAGCTGGAGAGCCTACATCAACAAATGCAACAGCGTAGCCGCCAAATCGCCGAGCGAGAAGCTCAACTGGAGCAGAAGCAAAACCAAGAACTGCAAGCCCTGTTGGCTGCTGCCCGTCAGGAAGTGGCTGCCGCCATCCGCAGATTGCAGCAGGGAGAGGATCCCCAACGCATTACTGCCGAGCTGGCGCAAATCCAGCAGCGCTACTCTCCCCCACCGCCGCCCGTGGATATGGAGTTTGTGCCAGAGGTGGGAGATCGGGTGCGGCTGAGAGGCTTGGGTCAGACGGGGGAAGTGATCGCCATCGAAGGGGATGTGTATGTGGTGCGCAGCGGCATCCTCAAATTCACAGTGCCACGGGGGCAGTTGGATCCCATCGATGAACACCAGGCTAAGCAACGCCAACGCCCCAAAGCCCCACCTCCCTCCCCTGCAGCCACCGCTCCCCTGAACCTGCGCACCAGCCAGAACACCCTCGATCTGAGGGGGAAAACCGTTGCTGATGCTGAGGCCATTCTGGAACAGCACTTTGCCCAAGCTCCTCCCGGCCCGGTTTGGATCATCCACGGCCACGGCACAGGGCGCTTGCGGGCCGGCGTACAAGCTTACTTGCAAAATCACCCCCGCGTTCAGCGTTTTTCAGCCGCTGATCCCGAAGACGGCGGTACTGGAGTGACCGTGGCTCACCTGCAATGAGGCTTACCGGTGCCGGAGGGGACTCAGATCCAGATCAGATCCAAAGCCGAGATAAAGCTCCGGGCCCCAAGGATCCACAGGGTTTCCGAGGGCTATCATCTCCAGACAGCCGTGAGCTCAAGCTTCCCTCCCCCCTTCGGAAGAGAGACTAGGGAGGGTTAAGTTGGCTTTATTGGGTCGGAGACCGGACAAGTGCCGGGCAATGTCTCAAGCTTGACTCTGGAGCACTGCCGCTGCCGAGCTGACGGGCTGGGATCCCCTCTGTTGTCGCCGGCTTCGCCAGAGCCAGTAGCTCCGCAGCAGTTGGCCATCTCCAATGAGCTTCAACATCACCGCCACCGTCGCACCTGTCCAACTGAGAGGCCCAAAGGCGGTGCCTGCTGCTGCCAACAGCGCCAACCCAGAAAGATTTAGCCCCAAGCCTTGCACCCACATCCACAAGATAGTCTCGCGTTCTGACATCTGTCAGCTCCTAGAGGAGAAATAGGATAGCCCTACTGTCCTGAATCTGAGCAGAGACGGGGATGGGGTTGAGCCTTGACACCGCTGCCCAAAGCTGCACACTTGAGGGGGGCATATTCCCCCTACGGATGGGCTGCTTCACCCAGCCACTCCTGCAATCGGGCCAGAGCCAGCCGCTTCTGGGCAGCAGAGCGTACCGTACCCTCCGTGAGCCGATTGAAGCCATGCACCAACCCCTTGCCCCCCAAAGCCACCAGCGTCACCCGATGGGTTTGGCCTGGCTCAAAACGCACCGCATTGCCGGAAGGAATGTTGAGGCGCATGCCAAAGCTGGCGGCGCGATCGAAAACCAGGGCTCGGTTCACCTCAAAAAAGTGAAAATGGGATCCCACCTGAATGGGCCGATCCCCTCGGTTGGTAACCTCCAGGGTCACGGTGGCCCGTCCGACGTTGGCTTGGATGGGATCCTCTGCCAGCAACAGTTCCCCTGGGATCAGGGCCGGCTCCGCGTTGGCAGCAGGGTTGGTTCTGGATTGGCGAGCCATGGGGACGACCTCCTGAAGTCTCTGGGTCTTTGGAGCATCTGGGGGATCCCTAGCGAATGGGGTGGTGTAGGGTAACCAGCTTGGTTCCGTCGGGGAAAGTAGCCTCCACTTGAATTTCCGGGATCATCTCTGGGATCCCGGGCATTACGTCCTCGCGGGTCAGCCACGTCAGCCCCTCGCTCATCAGTTGGGCGACTGTTTTCCCCTCCCGCGCCCCTTCCAAGACTGCTGCGCTCAAGTAGGCCACCGCCTCAGGGTAATTGAGTTTGAGGCCCCGCTGCCGCCGATCCCGAGCCAACTGGGCAGCCAGGTAGATCAACAACTTGTCTTTCTCCTGGGGGGATAAGTACACGGGACAACCTCAAAGATACAAAAGGATACAGGGGGGACAGCAGCAGGCCCAGTTGGCCTAGAGTTGACCGAACTCATGCGCAGAAATCCCCACTCTTGGCGCAGCGGACTGTTGCTACGCAACAAGGTGGCTAGCCGTAGTTCATCTTCTACCACCTCTGGGCAAAAAAGGGGAGCCCAGGCTACAAGAGATTTCACTCTCTCCTGCACAAGCAGCAGTCTTAACCTCTTCCGACATCGGGTTTTGCAACTTCCTTCCTAGGCAACCCGCTATATAAAGAGTAACAATAGATGCATATAGATTAGAAGATGTAAAAGTCTGTCTGGATTCCTATCTCAGCTCTGAGTTGGTTTATCCTGGAGCAATTTACCGGCTCTGTATTAACAGTTTCCTTTGATAGGCGTTGACTGGGTTCTTTTGATCGGCTATGAAACTCGAACTGACTCCCCGCCAGCGGAAGATTCTCTGGGCGACAGTGCGTAGCTACATTGCTACAGCTGAACCTGTCGGTTCCAAAACCTTGGCCCAGTCCTATAACTTTGGGGTGAGCACGGCCACCATTCGCAACGACTTGGCCACCCTTGAGCAGGTGGGATTGCTGTTTCAGCCTCACACCTCCGCCGGACGGGTTCCTTCCGACTTTGGCTATCGGGTTTATGTCAACGATTTGTTGACCTCTGCCAACAGCGGTGGGATCCCTCACGATGCTCCTCAGCCGGATCCCCATCCCGCTCTGCAACAGTTGATGGATCAGCTTGGCCGTGAGCTGGGAGATGACTTGGACAGTCTCCTACAAAGGGTGGCCCAGCTTTTGGCCCATCTGAGCGGTTGCATTGCTCTCATCACTCCTCCTCAGGGGCCGGTGGTAGCCATTCATCATGTGCAGTTGGTGTCGGTAGCGCCAGGGCGGGTGATGGTGTTGGTGGTAACCGACTCCTATCAAACCCATTCAGCTCTGGTCAGCCCCCCCGACTGGCCCAGCGACTCCCGAGAGGATTTGGAAGATGAATTGCAATTGCTCAGCAACTTTCTCACCCTGAAGCTGCGGGGCAAAACCTTTGCCGAGTTGCAGGATCTGAGCTGGCTGAAACTGGATGAAGAATTTCGTACCTACGGCCATTGGCTCCAGCAACTGCTGCGCTCGGTGGTGCAACGCTGTCTACAGCCCTCTCTGGGGCAGGTGTTCAGTGCCGGTATGGCCGAGTTGATGCGTCAGCCGGAGTTTTCCCAGGCCCGGCAGGTGCAGGCAGTGATGCAGTTGATCGAGGAGGGAGCCAAGCAACTTCAGGGGATGATTGGGCTCCATTTTGCCGATGGGGGTGATCCGCAGTTGGCGTATCTGCCTCCTCTGCCGAGCTCAACGGAGATGGATCAAGAGTCAGGACAGTCTGCCCGCAAGACCCCGGTGATCATCTACATTGGCAGCGAGAATCCACTGGAGTCTCTGCACCACTGCACGGTTATCGCCTCCACTTACCACCGTCGCTCGGCTCCTCTGGGCACGGTCACCTTGCTGGGGCCGACCCGAATGGCCTACGAGCGCAGCATTGCTGCTGTGCAGGCGGTGGCCTCTCATCTGACCCGAGCTCTTGCCTAAGGGATCCCATGAAGGCAGGCAGGGTCTGGGTTGCACCTGAGCAATAACAAGCTGTGGCCAGGCTCTCTCCTCTCCACCTGCGGGTACAGTGCGCCATTCGGCAGCGGCAACTTCTTCACCCTGGCCAGCGGCTGCTGGTGGCTTTTTCGGGCGGGCAAGATTCTTTTTGCCTGCTCCAAATCCTGCGGGATCTACAGCCTCGCTGGGGCTGGCAGCTCTTCGTTTTGCATTGCGATCACCGCTGGTCGGCAGATGAAACGGAGTGTGCTCGCTTTTTGCAGGGGTGGCTGCAGCAGCAGGGACTGCCTCATGCCGTTGAGACTGCGGATCCCATCCGCCGAGACGAAGCAGGGGCCAGGGCTTGGCGCTACCAACAACTGGAGAAATGGGCCCGCACCTGGGATTGCAGCGCCGTGGTGATGGGGCATACGGCCAGCGACCGGGCCGAGACATTTTTATGGAACTTGCTGCGAGGGACAGGAGCCGCCGGGCTGAGCAGCCTAGATTGGCAGCGTCGCCTGGACGACCGGGATCCCACCTCTGCCCAGGTGGTGCGACCCCTGCTGGGTCTATACCGTTGGGAAACCGAACAATTTTGCCAGCAGCACCAATTGCCAGTTTGGCCGGATCGCAGCAACCAAGATCTGGCCCATTGCCGCAACCGTCTCCGCCTGGAGGTGATGCCCTACTTGAAGCAGCACTTTAATCCGCAACTGGAAGCGGCCCTGAATCGGGCTGCCACGCTGCTCCAAGCAGAACATGAGCTAGTGGTAGCCCAAGCAGCTCAGCTATGGCAGCAGGTGTATGAGCCCGCTTTGCCAGGGCTGCGACGGGATCCCTTGCGGGCTGCCCCCTTGGCTCTGCAGCGGCAGGTAATGTTCCAGTTTTTGTCCCTGGTGTTGCCCCACCACCCCACCTTTGAACAGGTAGAAGCCGGGATCCAGCTCTTAAAAGCAGACCGAGGCAGCCGTAGCCCCGATTATCCAGGTGGGCACTGGCTGGAAGTGAAAGGGGATCACTTGGTTTGTTTCCATTAATTTTTCCATTAATTCCACTTCCCCGAAGGGAAGCAACCACTCGATCCGTCATCTCTCCCCTCTCCACCTTCCAGTTTCCATTAATTCCACTTCCCCGAAGGGAAGCGACTGATTCATTAATAGTAAGTATCACCACTGATTGTGGCAATACTTGGATACGATTAGCATCTTATGGTAATAATACAGGCCCGAGTCCATTGGCTACAGCACCTGATATGACCACTGCATTTGTACCTACCCCATCACAATGGGCAACCAAGACAATAGATTTAAGCCCGTATGCTTCTCAAACCGCCGCCAGAATCAGATTCCAATTGCGAAGTGGATGGGGAAATGTTACTTATCTGGATGATATAAACATTAGTGCTGCAACCAATACACCACCAAGCGCTTCTTTTAATGTTTCATCAACTAACATCTGTGCAGGGCAAAGTATTACATTTACCAATACATCTACCAATGCTACTTCCTATAGCTGGTCCTTCCCCGGCGGAACTCCTTCAACAAGTACGGCTGCCAGTCCTACTGTAACATTTAATTCAGCGGGGACATATACTGTAACATTAACAGCTAGCAATTTAAACGGAACAAACACGGCAACAGCCAGTATTGTGGTGAATCCTTTGCCCACACCTACTATAAGTGGTGGCGGTACTATTTGTCAGGGAAGCTCTGTAAATCTTACTGCTTCTGGTGGTAATAGTTTTACTTGGAATACAGGTGCTAATACTGCTTCCATCAATGTAAGCCCTGCATCCACTACTACCTATACCGTTACAGCCACAGCTACTAACGGATGTACAGCAACTGCCACTGCATCGGTTACAGTACTTAACTGTTCTTCGCTGGATGAAGTGATGAATACCTCCAACTTTTTGGTGTATCCCAATCCGGCTACTGATATGATTACCATTGCTCTGCAATTGGCTTCTGCCGAACCGTTGAAAGGAGAACTGATGACAACACTGGGTCAGGTGTTGCAGCAATTTACCATTGCTCCATCTCAGCAGCAAATAACTTTGATCACAGACGGATTGTCTTCTGGAATTTATCTTCTTAGAATATCTGACGGAAAACAAGCGATAACACAACGCATCATGGTTGTAAAATAAATCAGAAAGCCCCGGTTACGGGGCTTTTTTGTTTGTGTTTTCTTACTAGGATTAAGCAATGATAGTCTTTGAAAATTCTTCGCAGAATGTGCGTATCTCATTTCGAACCATACGAAATGCATGCATAATTTCTTCTTCACTTCCGGTTGCTTTGTCAGGATCAGAAAAACTATGATGTATGCGAATGGAATTACCTGGTATGTACGGACAGTTTTCTCTGGCATGATCACATACCGTGATGATGTAATCAAAGGGTATGTTTAAGTATTCATTTACATGGTTGCTGGTATGATGACTGATATCAATTCCATCTTCTTTCATGATTTGTATGGCTCTCGGATTTACGCCATGTATCTCAATACCGGCACTGTAAATATGAGCTTTACCTTGTAACAGATTTTCTAAATAACCATGTACCATTTGACTACGGCAGCTATTACCTGTGCATAAAACCAAGATTTTTTTCATTTAATACCTCCAACTGTTAGCGATGGCTACCAACGATAACATGATGGGTACTTCTATGAGTACACCAACCACCGTGGCTAACGACGCACCTGAATTAAGACCAAAAAGTGATATGGCCACGGCAACTGCGAGTTCAAAAAAATTACTGGCACCAATCATCGCAGCCGGTGCACAAACCGGATGTGATAAACGGAGCAATTTTCCACCCAGCCAGGTTATAAAAAATATGAAGTAGGTTTGAATGGTCAGTGGTATGGCTATCAACAAAATGGTGTATGGATGATCCAGTATGTGTTCGCCCTGAAAGGCAAAGAGTAAAACCAGGGTTGAAAGCAATGCTAGTATGGAAACAGGACGAAGTGCCGGAAGAAATTTTTGTTCAAACCAATCCTTTCCTTTTCGTTGAGGCAATATCCGATTGGTCAGATAGCCCGTAGTTAGCGGTATAACAACAAAAACAACCACCGAAGTAATCAGTACTTCATACGGTATCTGTATGTTGGTTACTCCCAGCAGCCATTTTACAATGGGTACAAATGCAACCGGCAGAATAAGATCGTTGACTGAAACTTGTATTAACGTATAATTGGCATCGCCTCTCACCAAATAACTCCACACAAACACCATGGCTGTGCAGGGTGCGGCACCCAGCAGAATGGCGCCTGCCAGGTACTGGTCTGCATCTTCCGGAGTGATCCAGGTAGCATACAGATTTTTAAAGAAAATCCATCCAAATAATGCCATGGTGAAAGGTTTGATCAGCCAGTTTACAGTAACTGTCAGCGCCAGCCCTTTCCAATTTTTTGAAACACCGCCTATCGATGAAAAATCAATCTGTACCATCATCGGGTAGATCATCATCCAAACCAACACCGCTACCGGAATGTTGATGGTATATATCTGCCAGCTTTCAAGCACCGAAACAGAATTCCCCAGTATTTTCCCAAGACCAATGCCTGCAGCAATGCATAGCGAGACCCAAACGGTAAGGTATTTTTCAAAAAACTTCATGGGTTGAAATTTAATTACAGCGTTTCCATTAATTCCACTTCCCCGAAGGGAAGCGACCCCCCCCATTATAACCCTTGCCCAGAGGTCTTGTTTTCGGCTGCAATTTCCCCTTGTTTTTCTCCGCCGAGGGGCCTGAAACCCTTGCCCAGAGCGGGATCGACCGGGTCAAGGGAAGAATCAGGGTTTGAGGTTTGTCGCCGACCCTGTCGCTAACCATGTTGGTGTAGAAATTAACATGGATCCTGGGGTCGCTGCCTGGATAGGTTGGGGGCTTGGGCCAGCCCTGGGCAATGGGGCTTGCTGGTGGCGTCCGTAGAACAGAGTCTATGAGAGAATCTCTCGGCCCAACCGTGGGAAAAGTGTCGAGCATGTTAAAAGTAGACGAAAATGAGATCTCGATAGGATGCCAGTTTGCCTATCGACTGTTGTCGCTATAGTGGCTGAACACCATGCTGGATCCCCTTTTGGAAGAGAAAATCCGTGAGCAAATCCGCACCCACAAGGTGCTCATCTACATGAAGGGCACCCCGGAAATGCCCCAATGTGGGTTTTCCTATGCCGCCGTTCGTGTGCTGGATAGTTTGGGCTTCCCCTACACGGCGATTAACGTACTCGAGGATCCTGAGATCCGCCAGGGGATTAAAGAGTTTTCCAACTGGCCTACTATCCCGCAGATTTATATTGATGGGGAGTTTGTGGGCGGTTGCGACATCATCCAAGAGATGCACGCCCGCAACGAGCTGCGTCCGCTGGTCGAGGCAGCCTTTGCTAAGGCCACGGCTCAACCTTAAGGGATCCCATCTCATCCAGAGGGGTTGCCATGCTTACCCCCGACTACCTTCGGCAGCACCTGATGGAGAAGCTGCAGGCTCTTCATGTGCAGGTGGAGGATGAGTCCCACCTTCACATCGGCCACGGGGGCGGGACAGGAGGGCACTACCGAGTTCAAGTAGTGTCGCCTTCGTTTGTCGGCAAAACGACCCTACAGCGACATCGCCTGGTGTATGCCGCTCTGGCGGAACACATGGGGCGGAGCATTCATGCTTTGGCCCTGCAAACTTACAGCCCTGAAGAGGTTTCTGCGCAAGGGATCCCTGAGGAGATCAGCTAGCATAGAGGGCAAAATCGCGGCCCCATCAGGGCAGAGGAGAGAGCATGGCAACTCTTTTGGCCACCTGGCTGATGTCAGCCTTGAGTGTAATGATCCTGGCTTAGCTTTTGCCCGGGATCCACGTCTCCGGGTTTGGCGGGGCTTTGGTGGCGGCTCTGGCCATCGGTCTGGTCAATGGTTTGGTTAGGCCGATTCTCCGGCTGATCACCCTGCCGATTACAATTCTTACCCTGGGCTTGTTTTGGCTAATTTTGAACGGCATCTGCTTGGTCATTGCCGATAAGCTGGCCGGGAACGCTTTCAATATCGATAACTTCGGTTGGGCGTTCGTCGGCGCGATTGTACTTTCCATCGTCAGTGGCTTGGTTCAGCAGGTTTTCGAGCAAGGTGTGCAGAACTGACTTCGTCCCCAGCCGTGAGAGGGCAGGGTTTGGTTCAAGATTGCAGGGGGTACGCTAGGGGAACGTCAACACTCAGCCCGACGATAACCAAAACCAACTTTAAGGGATCCCGATAAGCTTTACTCCATTGGCCCTGCCCGCTAAGTTTTTGCCGCAGAACCATAGGATTCTCCACAGATAGCCTGCACAAGATCTGCCAATGGCTAACATCAGCAGGATATTGGGAGCAGGCGTTTGATCTGTGGCTGCTTTATCTAAGCCTAGCAAATCGATAGGAAACCAGTAGGGGATCAAGTTGGTCGATCTGCAACTCAGGAGCTGGTTGGTATGAAGGCGTTGCTGCTCTATCCGCGTTTTCCTCAATCATTCTGGTCTTACAATCGCACCATCGAGATGGTGGGACTAAAAGCGCTAATGCCACCTCTGGGCTTGATCACCGTTGCTGCTTTGCTGCCCCAACACTGGGAGATTCGCTTTGTGGATCGCAATGTAGCTGATGAAACAGAAGCCGATTGGCAGTGGTGCGATCTGGTGATCTTGTCAGCCATGTTGGTGCAGAAGCAGGATTTCCACGCCCTCATTCGCAAAGCGGTGCAGTTGGGCAAAAAAGTAGCGGTGGGCGGACCCTATCCAACTTCTGTGCCACAGGATGCCCTGGAATCTGGTGCTCACTATTTGGTTTTGGATGAAGGGGAAGTGACCATACCGGCCTTTGTCAAGGCTCTAGAAGCTGGGCAAGAGTCGGGCATTTTTTGGGCTGCGGAAAAACCGGATGTAACCCAAAGTCCTTTGCCAAGGTTTGATCTGCTGCCCATGGATCAATACTTCATGATGTCAGTCCAATTTTCGCGAGGTTGCCCCTTTAATTGTGAGTTTTGCGATATCATCTCTCTTTACGGACGCAAGCCGAGAACCAAAGAGCCAAGTCAAATGCTAGCCGAGCTGCAAGCTCTCTATGACTTGGGTTGGCGGGGTTCGGTATTTGTGGTAGACGACAACTTTATCGGCAATCAGCGCAACGTCAAGCGATTTTTGCGAGAGCTGATCCCTTGGAGCCAGGAGCGCAATTACCCATTTACCTTTATGACAGAGGCTTCGGTTAACCTGGCCGAAGATGAAGAACTGATGAGGTTAATGGTAGAGGCGGGTTTCTATGCTGTCTTTTTGGGCATTGAGACTCCAGACCAAGACAGCTTACAGATGACTCAAAAGCTACAAAATACCCGTCACCCTTTGGTGGAAGCCTGTCGCAAGATCAACGAGGCTGGACTGCTGATCTATGCTGGGTTTATTCTGGGCTTTGATGGAGAGCGGCCAGGAGCAGGGGAGCGCATTCAGGCTTTTGTCGAGCAAACCGGTATTCCTCAGCCAATGCTGGGCATTTTACAGGCTTTGCCAAACACACAGCTCTGGAATCGCTTGAAGAAAGAGGAACGGTTGCTGGAAGGGATCGGCGTGACTGAGTTTGGCGATCAAAATACACTGATGAACTTTATTCCCACCCGTTCTCTATCGGAGATTGCCCGAGAGTATCTGGAAAGTTTTTGGAAATTGTATGATCCTGCGCGATATTTATCTCGCTGCCTGCAACAATGCCTGAATATCGGCATCAAAGATGGCCGGCGGCAAATGATGAAGCTGCCCCTTCGCAAAGGGATCCACCTGCTTCTACAACTCATCTGGCGGCAAGGGATCCTTCACCCTGAAATTCGCGCCCAATTTTGGCGGCAGCTATGGACGATTTGGCGACAGAAACCGAGCCTGCTGAACCTATATTTGGGCCTCTGCGCTGCAGGAGAACACTTTTGGGAATATCGGGAATTGGCCCGCGCCCGGCTTACCCAGCAACTGGGATACGATCCTTTGCTGGCCAGCTCATCTTGACAGTATTTCTGGGGGAATGGTCTATCGATAGAGGATGCCCGGATGGGGCCTATGCGGCGACGACAGTTGGGGGCGATGGTGCTGGGATCCCTGTGGGCTGTTTGGGGAGGCTCTCGGCAGGCCCAAACGTCCGGGCGCGGAGATTGGCTGGCCGTGGAGCTGTTCAGCCGCTGGAGTGCGGATCCCTTGGTCGAGTTGGAGCTGATGGGCCCTTTTGTTTTAAATCAGCAGCCTTTTCCAACAGGCACCTGGAAGTTACAGGTGCGCCGCCAAGAGCTCCTTCTGACCGGGCCGGGACAGCCTCGTCGCTACCAGGGATCCCTTTGGCTACAGGGGGGAGCTCTGCGCTCCCTCGCAGGGGAGGAGCGTCGCTATCGGGGCTGGGTACAGATTCGTCCCAAGGGTTTAGGTCGCCTGCATCTGGTGAATTGGGTGAAGTTGGAAGACTATCTGCTGGCTTTGGTGCCCAGCGAAATGCCTGCCGATTGGCCAGCCGCCGCCTTGCAGGCGCAAGCCATCTTGGCCCGCACTTTGGCCATTCCCCATCTGCACCCCGGCCCCAGAAGAGAATGGCCCTCTACCTCGATAAGGCTATTGCAGGATTCCACCGCCCACCAGTTTTATGGTGGCCTGGCCTATGAAACGGCGGCGACCACTGCTGCGGTGCAGGCAACCCGAGGGCAGATCCTAACCCATGCCGGCCAGCCGATAGAGGTTCTGTTTCACTCCACCTGCGGCGGTCACACCAGCGCCAATCAGGATATTTTTGCCCCACCCGCCCGCCCCTACCTACAAGGGGTGATCTGTGACGGGTGTCGCGCCTCTCCCTTCTATGGCCCTCACAGCGTCCGGCTCAGCCGACGGGAGTTGGAGCAAGCCTTGGGCAACGGCGATCTGGAGATTGTGCAGTCGGATCCCTGGGGTCGCCCTGTGCGCATTCGCGTTGGATCCCAACTGTTGACTGGCCAAGAGTTTGTGCTGCGCCTTGGCCAAACCCTGGGTTGGGGGATCCTCCCCAGCAACCGCTTCACGTGGGAACGTCTCCAGCCAAAGGCCGGCCAGCAGGAAGTGTACCTTTTTACCTATCGCGGAGCCGGGCATGGGGTGGGACTGTGTCAGTGGGGATCCCGCGGCTTGGCCGAGCAGGGCTACACAGCGCCGCAAATCCTCAATCACTACTTCCCCGGCACCCAGGTGATAACATAACGTTGAGCTGAAGGTTGTTGATCCCGACTTCAATACTCCTGTGTCTCTTGCGCATTCCCATCGTCGCCATCCTGCCTACTGCTACTGCAGCGAGCTGGAACATGCCCAGATTCTCAAGCGCCAGCAGCAGGATCCCTTGCCGTTTGCAGAAGCGATGCGGGTGCATTGCCAATCGGGAAGCCGCTGTGGCCGCTGCTTGTGGCCCTTGGAGCAGTTGTTTCGTCAGCAAAGCTGCTACATAGCCGATCCCTGAGCCACCTTGAGCAGGCGACCTTGGGCCATCGCACCCCAAGAAGCTGACCTCAGGCGGGGGCTTTGGGGGTGATCTTCACAATGGTGGGACGGGATCCAACCTGAGCTGACCCATTCGCTTGCGGCTCTTTGGCCATCCCGCTGCCAGTGGAAGTGGTTTGCGCTTTACGCCGCTTCTGCGGCACAGCATTTCCGGCCTGCTGGGCTGTAGGGCTGCTGGAGGCAGTTTTGGCTTGGGTTTTACTGACCGAGGAGCCCGCTTTGCCGGTCGAGCGGCTTTTCCCCTTGACCTCTGCAGAAGAGCCTTCCTTTTCGGCCAGCACCTGCAGAGCCATTTCCAGGGTAACCGCTTCGGCAGGGATCCCTTTGGGCAAAGAGGCATTGACCTTGCCATGTTTGACATACAGCCCGTAGGGGCCGTCGTGCAGAGTGACCGGCTCACCATCCTCAGGATGGGATCCCAGCTCCCGCAGCGGCTTGGCCGAGGCGCGCCCACGGCTTTTCTTGGGCTGGGCCAGCAGCTCCAGCGCCCGCTCCAGGCTGATGGTCAGCACATCCTCATCGGCGGGCAGAGAGCGAAAATCGCCATCGCAGACCACGTAGGGGCCGAAGCGGCCAATGCCGGCCTGCACTTTTTTCCCCGATTCCGGGTGTTCCCCCAAGGTGCGGGGCAAGCTCAGCAACCCCAAGGCGATCTCTGGCGTAACCTGATCCGGTTTCAGCCCTTTGGGCAGGGAGGTGCGCTTGGGTTTTTTGTTGTCCTCAGAAACTTCTCCCAATTGCACATAGGGGCCGTAGGGGCCCTGCGGGATCACATAGATTGGCTCCTGGGTTTCCGGGTGAAAGGCAATGGGCTTGGGGCCTTCTTGCTTCCGCTGGATTAGCTCCGCAATGTGTTCTGGGCTCAGATCGGCGGGGGGAATATCCTCCGGCAAGTTGGCGCGCACCTCTCCGGACTCGGTTTCGACCGCCACATAGGGGCCATAGGGGCCAATGCCGATCTTGACAGGCAGGTTCTCCAGATGGATGGAGCGGGCCAGGCCGGAATCAATTTCCAGCTCGCGCGCCTTCACCTGTCCCTCGAGACCCTGCTCGCCCAAGAAGAAATGGCGCAGATAGGGCAACCACTCCGCCTGTCCAGAAGCGATGTCGTCCAGCGTTTGCTCCATCTCGGCGGTGAAGCGGGTATTCACCAGGTTGGGAAAGTATTTTTCCAGCAGCTCGGTGACTGCAAAAGCTGTGTAGGTGGGCACGAGGGCATTCCCCATCGACCTGACGTAGCCACGGCTCATGATCGTATTCAAGATGGTGGCGTAGGTGCTGGGGCGGCCAATACCCTCACTTTCCAACACCTTGACCAAGGAGGCTTCCGTATATCGGGCCGGGGGCTGGGTTTCGTGGGCAACGGGTTCCAGCTTCCGGCAGCGGAGGGGATCCCCCTGCCGCAACAGGGGCAGATGCACCTCCCGATCTTCCAAAGCCGCCTCTGGGTCGTCGGATCCCTCCACATAGGCGCGGAAAAAGCCGGGAAAATCGATGCGCTTGCCGCTGGCCCGGAACACCGCATCGTCTACGGCGATGAGTACGATGGTGTGGGTCTGCCGCGCCTCAGCCATTTGGCTGGCGACGGTGCGCTTCCAGATCAGGTCGTAGAGGGCCAGCTCCTGGCCGGAGAGGGGGGTTTGGCTGGGCAGGCGAAACTCTGATCCAGCAGGACGAATGGCCTCGTGGGCTTCTTGCGCCCCTTTGGTTTTGGTGGTGTACTGACGGGGCTCGGGGCTGAGATATTCTCTGCCGTACATCGACTCCACGCAGGCGCGGGCAGCGCGGATGGCCTGCTCCGACAGGTGGACCGAATCGGTGCGCATGTAGGTGATGTAGCCCTCTTCGTAGAGCTTTTGGGCAATGCGCATCGTCTGCTGGGCCGACAGGTGCAGCTTGCGGTTGGCCTCCTGCTGCAGGGTGGAGGTGGTAAAGGGAGGGGCAGGTTTGCGGGTGGAGGGGCGCTCTTCCACAGAGCTGACGATCCAGGCTTTTCCCAGCAAGCGATCCCGCAGGGCCTCGGCCTGGGCCTGATCCAACAACACCACATCCCGCCCGGCAATGAGCTGGCCGGTGCTGGGATCGAAGTCTTGCCCATTGGCCAGGCGTTTGCCACCCAAGCTCACCAGCTCTGCTGGAAAGACAGCCTGCTGGCCGGCGACGGTCGTTTTGGGCTGCAGCTCCGCTTTGAGATCCCAGTAGGAGGCTTTTCTGAAGGCGCGCCGCTCCCGCTCTCGATCCACCAAAAGCTTGACCGCCACCGACTGCACCCGCCCTGCCGAGAGTTTGGGGGCAATTTTTTTCCACAGCAGCGGCGACAGGGTATAGCCCACCAGGCGATCCAAGATGCGGCGGGTCTCCTGGGCACGCACCAGTTGTTCATCCACCTCACGGCAGTTTTGCAGCGCCTCCTGAATGGCCTCGCGGGTAATCTCGTGGAACACCATGCGGCGGGTGGGCACTTTGGGTTGCAGCACCTGCTGCAAGTGCCAGCTAATGCTTTCCCCTTCGCGGTCTTCGTCGGTGGCCAGGATCAGCTCGTCCGCCTTCTTGAGCGCTTCCTTCAGCTCCTTGACCACCTTTCTTTTGTCCTTGGGGATGACGTAGAGGGGCTCGAAGTCGGCGTGGACATTGACCCCCAGGCGGCTCCACTCTTCTCCTTTCAATTCTTCTGGAATTTCAGATGCCGAATCGGGAAGATCCCGCACATGTCCCATCGAGGCCTGAACCTCATACCCCGCAGGCAAGAACCCACGGATGGTACGGGCTTTGGTGGGAGATTCGACAATGACCAGCTTAGGCATAATTGAGGTTGGCAGCAATCGGCTTAGGTTGTCGCATTTCCCGCCCCAAGGATTGGGCGGGCCAGCATACACTGCAAGAGGTGCTTAAGTAAGATAGACAGCCTACTTTTCTGGAGCGTAGCAAGTCTACCTGCGCTTGACCAGCCGTCATCGGCGATGATCCGAGCGGTCTGGCCCCATCTGGCTGCTTTGCAGGACGATGAAACTACACCATTTTTCCATTCGCACCGCCGATATCTTCCGCTCCATCGCCTTTTACGAGGGGTTGGGCTTTGCGGTAGAAGAACGTTTTACTGCCGGGATCACGTTGGCCTGCTGGATGCGCGGCCCCTGGGGGCGCTTAGAGCTGATGCAGGTGCCGGAGCCCCGGCCTGCCCCGGATCCCTTTGGGGATCCCCACTATGTGGGCTACTATCACCCCGCTTTCGAGGTGGGCCCCGAATGGGGATCCCTGGCCAACTACCTAGAACATTTGCGAGCGCAAGTGCCCCTTACCCTGCTGCTGCCGCCCCAGCTCCAGCAAATTGGGGGCCAGGTCTATGAAGTGGCGTTCATCGCCGATCCCGATGGCCTGCCGATCGAGCTCATTCGTCCCCAGGGATCCTCAGGAGAGAGTCTGCCCCAACGCCCAGAGGACATTAATTAATAAATAAATAGTTGGATAACTAGTTGATGGGTTAGAGGATCTAATTTGGGTGGGAGCGGTCGTTCCCCCTTGTCCAGATCCTGGAGAGCCAACCCTAAAGCTAAGCTAGTAGAGCTTCTGGGGAACTTGAGAGAAGGGTTTGTTGGCCGCTTGTCAGTTCAGCCTCACCTGATATGAAAGCTCAGCTTCCGGTGACGATTTTGACAGGTTTTTTGGGCAGTGGCAAAACCACGCTGCTCAAGCGCATCTTGGAAGAGGAGCATGGGTTGCGCATTGGGGTTATCCTCAACGAGTTTGGCGAGATTTCCATCGATGGCGAGTTGGTCAACATGCCCGAGGGGGGGCTGATGCAGCTCAACAATGGTTGCCTCTGCTGCACGGTGCGAGAGGATTTTGAACGGGCGGCCCGCCAGCTGCTCCAGCATGCCCAGGCGTTGGACTATCTGGTGGTGGAAACCAGCGGCGTGGCGGATCCCAGGCAGGTGACCGAGCTATTTGTGCAGAGGACTTTTCATGAGGAGTTGCGCCTGGATGGCGTGGTGACGTTGGTGGATGGGGCCGAATACTGGCAGAATTTCCGGCGCTCGCAAACTGCTGCCCACCAGATCAGCAGTGCCGACATTGTGTTGCTCAACAAGGTGGACTTAATCGGCGAAGCCGAACGAGAGCGGATCCTTCTCGATCTGCGCCGCTACAACCCCGATGCCCCTTGCCTGCTCACCACCCATGCCCAGGTGCCCTTGGCCCGCATCTTGGATGTGCATGCCTTTCGTCCGGAATTGTGGGATCCCAGGCTCCCCAATGCAGAGACTGAGGCCCACCATAGCCATCACCTCGAGGAAGACGGGATCCAATCGGTGAGCTTTCAACTGCAGCAGCCGCTGGATTTGGGGGCCTTTCGCGATTGGCTACAAGACTTGTCCGAGACCGTTTTTCGCGCCAAGGGGGTGCTGTCGGTTCTGGATGAGCCGCAGCGGGTTATCTTCCATCAAGTGGGCCAGCGGCAAACCCTTTTTCTGGAACGGGACTGGGATCCCGATGAGCCCCGCCTGTCCAAAATTGTGTTGATCGGCAAGGGGCTGGAGCGGGAGCAGCTAGCTGCCGGCCTCAGCCGGGTGTGCGGGGCAACCGCCGCTGGCTAGAGATCCTCTTCACCACTGCCTATTTCTTTCAATTTCTAGATTGGGTGACCTGGGATGGCTCGCAGCAAACTTTCAGAGCAAGAACAACAGCAAATTGTTAGCGCCTACCGCGGCTCGGCAGCGACCGCCGTCGAATTGGCGGAGCAATTTCAGGTGAGCATCACCACCATCACCCGCGTGTTGAAGGAAAATATCGCTGCCGATGAGTATCAGCGGTTGATCTATCTCAAACGCTCGGCTGCCCGCCGCAAAGACATGGGGGAAAAAGCTGTTGTTGGCGGGATCCCAGCCTTGGAGCAGCAGATCTTGCCGCTGGAACCGGAGTTGCCTTCTCCATCTCCCTTGCCGGAGCCCCCCGCAGAGCCGAACGCAAACGAGGAAGGCGAGGATAACACTGCTGGGACGGAGTCTCTGCCAGAACTGCCCCCAGAAGAACTGCCGTTGGCGGCTGGGCTTCGGGAAGATCTGGAGGATGTGGAGGAAGAGACCGAAGAAGACCGTGACCTCGAAGACGAGGATGAGGACGACCCTGACTATCCCTTAGAAGATGAAGATGGGCCAGAAGAGGATCCCCTCACCGATCCCAGCTATCAAATTCAGGTATTACCCCTGGAAGAGCTCACCCTACCGGAAACCTGCTATGTCGTTGTTGACCGCTACCAAGAACTGACCACCCGCCCCCTTAAGGAATTCTTTGGCTCGGGATCCCTGCCCATCGAAGGGATCGACAACGCCAATACGCTGCCCATTTTCGACAACCACAAGGTGGCCCGTCGCTTTTCCGAAATGAGCCGTCGGGGCAGCAACACCTACCCGCCCTACCGGGTGATCCAGTTTCCCGGCTACATCCTGGAGATTGTGCGCACCCAACTGCAAAAGAAAGGCATCACCCATCTGCTCATGGATGGGCAGATCTACAGTCTTTGACCAGCTCCTCAAGCTCAGGAGCGGGGGATTCCCGTTACTTGCGCAGGTTTGCAGCCCTGCGTGAGCGCCGTCGGCCTACTTCGCCACAGCAGCAGTACCCGTCTCCCTAGGAGCCTGGGCTGCCCCGCTCCCACGAGCCACCCACGCCAACGGAGCTGAAGGCTCCTAACCTCAGTCTCATCGCAGGCAGAGATGGCGCCAAGCTTGCCCTCATTCCACAGCCGTCGCCGCGTATTCCAGCTCCTCTTCCACCACTTCCGGTGGGGCCTCTGCCGCTTGTCCTTGCTTAGCGGCCAGCAGTTGCTCACGGTACTTGGCTGCCATTTCCTCAGCCTTCTCGTAAACCAGCTTGGGATCCCGAATCATGTCGCCGGGATTGGGCTCCAGTTGCTTGGTGGACAGCGAGATCCGCCCCCGCTCCGCATCTAGATCGATGATCATCACCTTCACTTCGTCGTTGACGTTGAAGACGCTGTGGGGCGTGTCAACATGATCGTGGGAGATCTCGGAAATGTGCAGCAGGCCGGAGACGCCGCCAATATCGATGAAGGCACCATAGGGCTTGATGCCCCGCACCGTGCCGACCACCACCTCGCCCACTTCCAGCTTGTTCATCTTCCGCTCCACCAAGGCGCGGCGATGGCTCAACACCAAGCGGTTGCGGTCTTCGTCCACCTCTAAAAACTTCAGGGGCAGCTCTTCGCCCACCAGCTCTTCTTTTGGCTTGCGGGTGCTGATGTGGGATCCGGGGATAAAGCCCCGCAGCCCCTCAATCCGCACCAGGGCTCCACCTCGGTTGGTGGCAAAAATAGTTGAGCGAACGGTGGCATCTTCTTTCTGGAGCTGCCGTACCCGTTCCCAGGCCCGCATGTACTCGATGCGGCGGATGGAGAGGGTCAGCTGTCCCTCTTCGTTTTCTTCGGTGAGGATAAAAAACTCGCGGGTTTCTCCCGGCTGCAGCATCTCGTGCGGGTCTTCCAGGCGGCTAATCGACATCTCCTGGAGCGGCAGAAAGGCAGCCGTTTTGGCCCCAATATCGATCAAAGCACCGCGTGGCTCCACCGAGAATACTGTACCCGCCACAATTTCGCCAGGGCTGAAGTGATAGTCGTACTTATCCAGAAGGGCGGCAAAGTCTTCAGTGGTAAAACCTACATCGGCAGCAGTGAATCGACTCATAGGGGTGCAGTAACAGATCAGTTGCGCGGGATAAAGGGTAGAAGGCCAATCGAGTTTGGCAGGATCCCACTTCCACTTTCCCACCTGGGGAGGATGTGGCTGGGAAATACCATCGTAGCTTAGAGGAGCGTCTTTTGTGGCAAGTTTCCCGGCATCTTGCCAAGCTGAAAGATAGAAGATTCGGAGGAAGAGCAATTGCACTTTATCGACCAAGCCGAAATTGAAGTGCAAGGGGGGAATGGCGGAGATGGCATCGTTGCCTTCCGCCGTGAAAAGTATGTGCCGGCTGGGGGGCCATCCGGCGGCAATGGAGGGCGGGGCGGCTCAGTGATCCTGGTGGCAGATCCTGGCCTGCAAACTCTGTTGGATTTTCGCTTTCAACCGGTGATCAAAGCGGAACACGGGGCCAAAGGGGGGCCCAACCATCGCAGCGGGGCCAGTGGTGCGGATCGGCTGGTGCGGGTGCCCTGCGGTACTGTGGTGTTCAATGCGGAGACGGGGGAATTGTTGGGCGATCTGGTGGGCAAGGGGGATCAATTGCTGGTAGCCCGTGGGGGCAAAGGCGGCTTAGGCAATGCCCATTTTTTGAGCAACCACAATCGCGCCCCCCGCCAATTCACCAAGGGCGAAGCGGGAGAACGGGTGCGCCTGCGCCTGGAGCTGAAGTTGATTGCCGAGGTGGGCATTGTCGGCCTGCCCAATGCGGGCAAGTCCACTCTGATTTCGGTGGTCTCCTCTGCCCGGCCCAAGATTGCCGACTACCCCTTCACCACGCTGCAGCCCAATTTGGGAGTGGTGCCCCATCCATCGGGAGATGGGGTGGTGTTTGCCGATATCCCGGGGCTGATCGAGGGGGCGCACTTGGGGGTGGGGCTGGGCCACGAGTTTTTGCGCCATGTGGAGCGCACCAGGGTACTGATTCATTTGGTGGATGGCACGGCGGCAGATCCCGTCAGGGATTACCAGATCATTCAGCAGGAGCTACACGCCTATGGCCACGGGCTGATCGACAAACCGCAAATTCTGGTTTTAAACAAGATCGATGTTCTGGATCCCCAGCAGGTTGCCGAGCGCACCCAGAGGCTGTCTGCCGCTGCCGGCACTTCCGTAGTGGCCATTTCTGCAATTGCCAAGCAGGGGCTGGATCCCCTCTTGCAGCGGGTGTGGCAGTGCCTGGGTCGGGGATCCCAACAGCCTGCGCAGTTGGATCTTGTGGGGGCAAAATCCATCCAGTCCCACGGCGGAAGAATCTTAGAATAGGAAAGCCCCTGCCTTCCCAGAACCCAGAGACGAGTGGCTATGTATATCTCGGCGGAGGATCTGCCACCGGATTTGCGTCAGATCATGTTGGCTGTTGAACAGGCGGCCCAGGCGAGGGCGGGAGCGTGTGTGGAGCTGCTGATGCTCCTGCGGCTGCTGGAGGAGTTGCACCGCGCGATCCTGGAAGGTGCCTTTCGGGAGTCTTTGCCCAATACCCGTCAAGCTCTGTATCGGGTGCTTCAGGATTTGGAAGAAGCCGGCGACTGGCCCTATCTGCCCCGTCTGCACATCCAAGCCCTGATGCAACAACTGAAGGACTGGCCCGAATCTCAGGGATCCCTGCCGGTGTCGGTGCCACCGACCCCCCGCCCTCTTGTGGAAAACCCCCTGGGGGGTAGCTGCTCCCAGTCTTGACCTCTTCCCATCTGCCCGATGGCCGAGTACTTTAAGCTGCATCCGCAACAGCCCCAGGCCCGTTCCATCCGGCGGATTGCGGCGGCTTTGCGGGAGGGGGCGGTGATGCTTTACCCCACCGATACAGTCTATGCCATTGGCTGCGATGTGACCCACAAACAAGCAGTGGAGCGGGTACGCCGTATCAAGCAGCTCTCCAACGACAAGCCTCTTACCTTTTTGTGCCCTTCTCTCTCACGCATTGCCCACTATGCCCAGGTAACCGATTCGGCCTATCGGCTGATGCGGCGGCTGATCCCGGGCCCGTTTACGTTTCTGTTGCCGGCCACCAAGCTGGTGCCCAAGTTGGTGATGGAGCCCAAACGGAAAACCACCGGCATCCGCGTGCCCGACTCGGCCATTTGTCAGGCTTTGCTGGAAGAGTTGGGCAATCCAATTGTCTCCACCTCTGCCAAGCTGGGGGGGGATCCCGTCGGATCCCTGGACTTAAGTTCTGGGCAAGCCTGGGAGTGGGAGAGCGACCCCTGGGATGAGGGTGGGATCTTTGCGGCTGAAGAGATGCGGCAGTTGGAAAAACAGGTGGATCTGGTGCTGGATGACGATGCCCCCCGTCGGGCCAAGGTCTCTACGGTAATTGACTTGACGGGATCCGAGCCGCTGGTGGTGCGGGCCGGGCTAGGGTATGAGCAGGTGGCAGATCTGAACCTGAAACTGGTGGGAGAAGACGGTTAAGGGCAGAGGGATCCCGCGTTCTCTAAAATAGGGTCAGTGCCTTCGGAGTGTGCCCATGTCTGAGGCCCTGGCTCAGCAAAAATCGGCTCTGCTGCACCTACTGGAGGCGACCGACCGGGGCCGGAAAGTTTCCCCTGACCAAAAAGCCCAGATTTTGTCTCAAATTGCCGTCCTAGAAGCGCTCAACCCCACCCCCAAGCCAACATCGGCTCCTGAAGGGTTGGAGGGGAACTGGCTCACCCTATTTACCACGAGCACAGCTCTGCTGCGGCTGGCACAGTTGCCTTTTTTGACCACCGGCGAGATCTACCAGTGTATTCGGGCCAAGGCTGGACGGGTCTTCAACGTGGCGGAGATCCAGGGATCCGGCTGGCTGGGGGCTTGGGTGCCACGGGGAATCTTGGCGGTATCGGCACGCTTTTACCCCGAATCTGAGCGCCGGGTGAGGGTGATTTTCGAGCGATTGGTGCTCGGATCCCAAGCTTTGATGAGCTACGAGATCGAGAGTTTTCTCGATTTGCTCGAGCGGGCTCCGGAGCGGATCCCGGCTATTCAAATCGATATTCGCCGCTGCGAGCCAACGGGTTGGCTGGATATCACCTATTTGGATGAAGACTTGCGGCTGGGTCGGGGCAGCGAGGGGAGTGTATTTGTTCTAAAGCGGGTCGGCTAGTCGGAGGATCCAGAGGACTCCGTTTCCGCCCTTTCGTGAGATGGGTTTTGGGTTAGGGTGAAGCTTATTTCCTGTAGAACTTGCAAGGCGCGGTAGGACTCTCGCAAAGTTTGCAGCTCCTGTTGAGTTTGCTCCAGTTGCCGGGCCCATTCTGCCTGTTGGGAGCGCAACTCTCGATTTTCCAATTTTTTGCGCTGCAGGATGCGCTTGAGTTTTTGCTGCTGCTGCTGGAGTTGAGCCCGCTCTGCTTCTGCGTGTTGCAGTTGGGTCCTTTGGCGTTCCAATTCTATTTTCAGGGTGGTGACCTGGGATTGAAGTTGGCGGAGCTTTTGGCGCAGCGCTTGCTCTGGCGCGGGTTTGGTCGACTCGGAGCTTGGAGAAGGGGAAGATGTTTGTAGGTTTTGCAGATGCTGTTGTAACTGTTGGGCTTGGGCCTGCAGGACTCGAGACCGTTGCTGCTCGCTGCGCAGTTGGGCTTGGGCGCGTTCACAGGTCTGGATTTCGGCTTTCACCCGCTGCTTGATGCGGTCAAGGATCTTTTGATGGCGGAGCTGGGTTTGCCGGATCTCCTGAGCCACCTGCCAAGGGCGAGGATCCCCCTTAGGTTGTCGTGGCTCGCCGCCGTGGTCGGCAGGATCAAAGGGAGATAGGGTCGCCACCAGCGATTCTCGAAAGTCGCTCCAGGAAGCCGATTGCAGACCCATTTGAACCACCCGCCAGGCCCCATAGGAGGCCCCAGCGGCAGCCAGGATCCCAGGGATCCCGGCCAGGGAGAGGGAAACCTTGGGCAGGGTGGGCAGGATCTGATCCAGCAGCCCCACCACCAGGGCGAAAACAAAGATCCCGCTCCCCGCGGCAGCGGCACCTGAAACCCAAGAGGAGCGGGAGAGCATCATCGTTTTTTCGTCATCACAACCGCTAGAGCGGGAAAACCAGGTTCAAAAATGGCCTGTCTGCACTCAGTTTATCCCGCCAGCAGCCTCTGTTTCCCTCTTAGGGCACCTGCCATGCCCGTTGGTGGTAGCCCTCTAATTGGGCCCAGGGATCCCCAGCCGCTGCGTGGGTGTGGCCGTGGTCGTGGTGAGGGTGAGAATGAGGGTGGTGATGGGATCCGTGCCCGTGATGGTGGTCATGAGGCTCGTGAGGGTGGTGATGGCTGGATCCAGCTCCAACCTCTGCGCTCACGGCCAGGCGAAACTTGCACAGGTGGCAGTTCATCGGGGTTTGGCCCTGTAGGGCTTCCTGCTCCAGTTGCTGCAGGCTGTGCAGCACCGTATCCACAAGGCCCAATTCCGGCAGCATCAGCCAGTCGATTTCCGGCTGTCGTTGTCGTTGTTGTTCCACTGCCGCCTCAATTTTTTTCACCAGCACTCCGGTAAACAGAAAGTAGGGCAGCACGATCACCCGGCGCGGATGCCAGGACAAGGCCCGCTCCAATCCCACGGGCAGGCGGGGATGGGTAATGCCGATAAAGCAGGTCTCCACAGCGGCAAACCCGGATCCTTCCCAAAGCAATCGGGCCAGTTTACAGGCTTCGGCATTGGCCTCAGGATCGCTGGAGCCGCGACCCACAAATAGGAGCACGGTTTCTGCTTCTGGGATCCGCTGCGGTTGGGCGGCCATCAAAGCGGCCAATCGGTCTCGCAGCAGTTGCAGGATCTCGATGCGGATCCCCAGCGGCCCACCGTAACGAATGCGCAACTGGGGATAGAGGGCCTGCAGGCGATCCAGTTCCATCGTCACATCGAACTTGTTGTGGCGGGCCCCAAACAGCAACAGCGGCAGGGCCACGATCTCCTGCCACCCTTGGGCCAAGCACTGCTCTACCCCCTGGGCAATGGTTGGCTGGGTCAGCTCCAGAAAACAAGGGATCACCGGTCGATGGGGGGTGAGAGCTTGGTAGACTTGGGCCAGCTCCAGAAAGGCTTGCCGCCCTTCAGGGTCGCGGGATCCGTGGCCGATGAGCAACAGGGGCAGGGGGACAACAGGAGACTGCCCAACCGCAAGCGGAGGGGAAACACTGAGGGTATTCAACACAAAAAACTCCGTTCCTTGTGAATCGCAAGGGGTACAGGACAACGGCAGGTGGGTGTTCTGGCTGAGGGAGGGATCCCATCACAGTTGCGTCACAGTGGCGGACTTGCACCGCGCTTTCCCCAGTCTGCCTGAGCCTTTTAGGTTAGCTTGCCGCTTGTCGTTCACCAAGCTCCCGGGGGGGATGTTCTTGCCTGCCAGAAGATAGCCCTGAGGCATGAGCGGTACGGCAGACTCATGCTCAAAGGGCAGCAAAACTGTTGCCGCGCTAATCCCCCTTGCCCCTGGGAGAGGGCCTAACGCCGGCCCGCTGGTCTGGGGGGCTGAAAGTGTCGCAGGCGCAGGGCATTGGCGACCACCGAAATGGAACTCAGGGCCATGGCTGCCCCCGCCAGCATAGGGTTGAGCAACCAGCCTGTAAAGGGATAGAGCGCCCCAGCGGCAATCGGGATCCCCAGCGTATTGTAGATAAAGGCGAAGAAGAGGTTCTGGCGGATGTTGTTGAGGGTGGCCCGGCTGAGTTGAATGGCAGTGGCGACTCCCCGCAGATCTCCCGACATGAGGGTAATATCGCTGGCGGCCATCGCCACATCCGTACCCGTACCGATGGCGATCCCCACATCCGCTTCTGCCAGAGCCGGAGCATCGTTAATGCCATCTCCCACCATCGCCACCCGCCGTCGCGGTTGTCTTAGGCTGCGTATGTAAGCGGCCTTCTGATCCGGACGGACTTGGGCAATTACCCGCTGAATGCCTGCTTGCCGAGCAACCGCTTGGGCCGTGGTGGGGTTATCCCCGGTTAGCAGGATCACCTCTAGACCCATCTGTTGCAGCTGTTGCACTGCCTCAGGAGAGGTGGGTTTGAGCGGATCGGCAATGGCCAACAGCCCCAACAGGCTCTGGGATTGGGCTACGCCGATCACCGTTTTGCCCTGGCTTTCCCAATTCTGAACCCGCTCTGACCAAGAGGGATCCCAGGGGATCCCCATCTCCTGTAGCCAGCTCAGCCGACCGATGCGGATCCACTGGTCTTCCACCCAGGCTTCTGCCCCACTGCCTATCCTTGCCTGAAAATGCTGGGCAGGAGGGATGGCAATTTTTTCGGCTTCGGCTTTCTGCACCACCGCCTGGGCCAAAGGGTGTTCCGAGTGCCGCTCTACTGCCGCTGCCAGGCGCAACACCGTCAGGGGAGAGGAGCCATTAGCCCAAATATCGGTGACGGTAGGGCGACCTTCGGTCAGGGTGCCGGTTTTGTCCAAGACCACCGTGCGCAAGTCGTGGGCCAATTCCAGGCTGTCGGCACTTTTCACCAGGATCCCCAATTCTGCCCCTCGTCCCGTGGCCACCAGGATCGAGGTGGGGGTTGCCAACCCCAGCGCACAAGGGCAGGCGATGATCAGCACCCCAATCGTGTTCACCAAGGCCAGTGTCGGGTTATCGGCCAGCACCCACCAGAGCACAAAAGTTAGAACTGCCACCCCGATCACTGCCGGCACAAACCAGGCAGTCACCCGATCCGCCAACTGTTGAATCGGAGCTTTGGATCCCTGAGCTTCCTGCACCAAGCGCACGATCTGGGCCAGAACTGTGTCTTTGCCCACCCGCCGCGCTTCCATCACAAAGCTGCCCGTCCGATTCAGCGTTGCCCCAATCACCTCATCCCCCGCCGATTTGACAACAGGCAGGCTCTCGCCGGTCACCATCGACTCGTCGAGGCTGGAGGATCCCTCTAGGATTACCCCATCCACCGGCACCTTCTCGCCGGGGCGCACCCGGATCCGATCCCCCACCTGCACTTCCCGAATCGGAATATCCTGCTCCACCCCCTGGCGAATTACCCTTGCCGTTTTCGGTTGCAGCCCGATCAGCTTGCGAATGGCCTCAGAGGTTTGCCTTTTGGCCCGTTGCTCCATCCACTTACCCACCAGGATCAAGGTGGTGACCACCGCCGACACTTCGTAATACACATCGGGATGCAGTCCCTGCCGATGGAAAGAGTCGGGGAAAACCGTTGGGAAAATGGAATAGAAGAAAGCCGCGCTCGTCCCTAAGGCCACCAGCGTGTTCATATCCGCCGAGCGCCGTTGCCAAGCGGCCCAAGCGCCTCGATAAAAATGCTTGCCCACCCAAAACTGCACCGGAGCCGTCAGCAGCAACTGCAACCCAGGATTGTGCAGCCACATGGGAAAGCCCGGGATGTCCATCCCCAGCATCATCGGCAGGGATCCGATCACCAGCACCGTGCTGATGCCCACCCCCATCGCCACCTTCAGCTTCAATTCCCGTTCTGCGGCCCGTTGGGCGATCCGCTCTGGATCCGACAGATCGTCCAGCTGCCAATCCTCTTGGATGAGGCGCGCCCGATACCCCACCCGCTCCACCGCCCGAATCAACGCCTGCGGATCCACCAGCCTGGGATCCCCTTTGACGGTGGCCTGCTCGCTGGCAAAATTCACTGATCCGTGGGACACCCCCTGCACCTGAGCGAGGGCCTGTTCGATGCTGCGGGCGCAGGAGGCACAGCTCATCCCTTGCAGGGCCAACTGCCAAGTGCCCTCAGGAGAAGGCGCAGAGGCCGATAGTGCACCCGATGACCCTTTATGGGCAGACATGGCAACACCTTGTTGATGAAACGACAGCTACTCTCCACCCTGGGCAGGGCGAAGGCAGCCATCTGTACAGAAATTCAAAACAGACGCCCGACCGTTCCCGGCCCAAAATTGACTAGGCCGGGGGATATCCCACCTGGGTGAGGGCCTGCCGCAAATCGCTCACAGACCGCTCAGAAGTAATCCGCACCTGTTTGGTTTTGGGATCCCCTTCCACCTGCGCCTGGGGATCCAGTTGCCGCACCGCTTGCGCAATGGTGTCTATACAGGCCCCACAGGCCAGCTTGGGCACCGTCAAAACAACCTGCATCTTGGAAACCCCCCCCAATGCCACTGAAAGGATGCTAAACCTTACAGTGGGCTGGAAGGTCAAGAGGGAGGCTGAGGCTCGTCCATATTCCAGCGGTAGTCCACCTGATAGCCCCGCTGTCGCCACTCTTCCTCCAGTTGCACCTGTTGGGTGAGGGCTTTGCGCAGGGAGTTGATCAGCTCTTGCGTGCGGCCTCGGTTGCCGAAATCCTGTTCCTCTACTGCCGGAAAGGTTTGCCGCTCCAACACCCGCAGCAGAAATTCGTAGTGGATATGAGCCGGCACAGGAATACGTTTCATCGATCCAAGCAATCCTTAGAGATCCATTGTTCTCGCAGAGATCCATTGATAAATGGTTTTCATTCAGTAAACTACCCGACCCTGACTGCTTCGCAGTACAGGGCAGGCTTTCGGTAGCCCTGCAGTTGGCAAGCCAACCACGAACCTCTAGGCTGGTTTACAGCAGCCCCCAAAAGCGCAATCACATTCGCACCATTCAAGTCCGCATCCCCTTCCCATCCACAGTGCCCACACTTAAACGACTTGCCACTGCGATAGGATTGCGCAGGGTCGGGATGAATGTGCAAACACCGGTGGCAGGTCTGCGACGTGTAGGCGGGCGGCACAAGAATCAGAGAAACCCCTGCAACCCTCGCCTTGTACTCCAGAAACTGACGTAGTTGGTAGAACGCCCAACTGTTGGCCCTGCGCCTTTCGGTTTTGCTGCGTGGCTGTTGATTGACCCTTTCCCGGATCCCTGTCAGGTCTTCCAGGGCAATAGCGCTGTTGGTAGCCTTTGCCCTAGAGACAATAGCTTTGGAGATGCGATGATTGACCCACGCCTGAAAGCGTCTCTCCTTGCCAGACAGCCGTTGCAACAGTTCTCTGCATCTGCGCCGCGAACTGCGGGTGCCCTTACTGGCTTTGCGTTGGAGTGCCGCCCTCAGCTTGGAGTAGTGGTCGCGGACTCGGTTCAACTGCTGTCCATTCCAGTTATCACCCTCTGACGTATGGGCAATATCTGTCCTCCCCAAGTCCACCCCGATCACCTTGTCGGTATCTTGTTGCTTGGGTGGCTTTTTCTCTACGCAAATCTGGATGTAGTAGGAGCCATCCTTCCGCTGGACTAGGGTGGCCGATTTGGGGTTAGAACCAGCCAGCATTCCCCTCTGGTAGTTGCCAATGGCTAGTTCAAAGCGCTCTCGCCCCTCCACCGTGGTCAGCGACACCGTCCAGTCTTTCTCGCGAAATGAGAAGATACGTGCATCGTAGGTAACGAACCTACGCTTGAACTCTTTAACTGGACGGTTGCGCTGTCTCGCCACTTTGCGAGCGCCTGCCACCCGTCTGCACACCTGTTGAGCCAAGTTACTGGACAAGCCGAACCGAGCTCGAATCTCGTAGTAGCAAAGGGATTGCAGTTTGACCGCGTTGACGATCTTCTCCGGCGTGTTCTGGTTGACCCAGTTCAGTGCCTGCACAAAGGCATCCATCGTCGCGTCCAATTTGGCGGCTTGCGACTGGGACGCCTTGAGCTTACAGGAGACGGTCAGGACTTGGCTCATAAGTTCATTGTACTTCATCAAAGCGCATTCCTCCCGGCACTGACCCTACGGGTACAGTGCGGGGCTCCTGCGATTTCTAGCTGAGATGACAACAGGTCACTGAGATGACAACAGGTGGCGCACAGCTTGGCCGGGATCCGGCTGTCTCACCAGCGCTTCCCCCACCAGCACAGAGCGCACCCCCCAGGCCCGCAACTGCTGCAGATCGGCAGGGGTATGGATGCCGGACTCGCTGACAATGGGCAGCTCGCCGAGGAGATCCGAGTGGGCGGCCAACAGGTCGCGCGTTGTGTTCAAGTCCACCGCAAAGGTTCTCAGATCCCGATTGTTGATGCCAATGAGCACCTGCCCTCTGGACTCTTGCAGTTGGGGCAAACGCAACACCCGCTGCAACTCTTGGGAAGTGTGCACCTCCAGCAGAGCTGCCATGCCCAATTGCCGAACCAGCTTGAGAAAATAGCCCAAATCCGCATCGGAGAGAATGGCGGCAATCAGCAGCACCGCATCTGCCCCCAGGCTGCGGGCCCAGAGGATTTGGTAGGGGTAGAGAATGAACTCCTTGCAGAGGATGGGGATCCCTACCGCCTGGCGGATCCGGCGCAGATACTCGCCGCTGCCCTGAAAGAACCGCTCATCTGTGAGCACCGAGAGGCAACTGGCCCCACCGGCTTCATAGCTCTGGGCAATGGCTACCGGGTCAAAGGGATCCCGGAGAACGCCGCGGCTGGGGGAGGCTTTTTTGACCTCGGCAATCACAGAGATAGGGTGAGGCGACTGGGTGAGGGCCGCCACAAAATCCCGCACCGGCGGGGCTTGATCCAGTTGCCGCTGCAATTCCTTGAGGGGAAGCTGCTCCCGTTGCCGCTCCACCTCCTGCTCTTTATGCCAGACGATCGCTTCCAAAATGTGGCGCGGTTTGGCTTCCGGCGCTGTTGTCTGGTACACCTGAGAGGCTACGACCACCGGCGGGGCAGGAGAACGCCGACGAATAGAAAGCGGCTCACCTTGCAGCTCCATACAAACCCTGAGCAGAACCCTACACCACACCCTAGACTACTTTAGTGCTCCGCCACCGGTTTGAATAGCTACCCCAGGCATCCCCAAAACTCATCTGGCGAAGGCGTTTTTTTTACCCTATGGTTGAGTCTAGAAAGGTGGTGTAGTCTTTATGCGCCTCGGCGAGCCATGTTCTGGCGGCCGTCCATTTTTCCCCGGCCAGGGGCAGTGGCTCGGTGGGGTCAAGGCTGGTGCTGTCCATGCTGTTTTAGAGGAGTTCAGGCGTGCTGTACCTAGCAGAGCTATCCAAGCCGATTGGATTTGCCAAGTCGTCTCTGCAATTGCTGGCCAAGCAGCAGCAGGACAATACCTGGGTGGCCGTGAACGAAGAATCCATTACTTTGGAAGGCCGCATCGCCCAGGAGGCTGGGCGCTTCAAGGATGGGTCATTGGTGCTGGCGGAAATCTCCGGCAACCGTCAGGTCGCCCGCATCAGCGAAGCCGCTCGCCAACTGGTGACCTATCTGCAAAACTTCAGCCAACTTCAGCTCAGAGCCCGCAGCCAGGAGGAGGAGATCGAGGTTTGGAAACAGTCCCTCACCTTTCAGGCGCATGAGCTTACCCGCCGCGAGATGGAGCTAGCAGCTCAAGAAGAAGAGGTGCAGCGGCTGTACGAGCAGTACAAGAGTGTAGAGGAAGATCGCAAACTCCTGGACAGCCTCAAAGAGGAACTGGCAGCCCAGCAAGCTTACTTAGCTGAACAACAGCGCCTGATCGGAGAACAGCGGGAAGCTCTGAATCGGCAGCGGCAAGAGTTGGAAGCCCAGTTGCAAGAAGCTCGCTCCAGCCGCTTGGGGGAGGCAGAAGCAGCGCAGCTACAGGCTTTGATGCAACAGCTCCAGGAGACTCTACATCCGGCTGGGGATCCCTTGGCGCTTCTGCAGAGCTTGAAAAGCCACATTCAGCAGCAGCAGGAGCACTTGAATCAACAGATTGCCCAACTGGAAGCAGAACGTCAGCAGGCCCAGATCCGGCAAGACGAGCTGGATCGGGACTACCGCGCTTGGCAAGAACGCCACACCGCTTGGTGGGGATCCCGACAATCCCTGGAGCAAAGCCAAGCAGAGTGGCAAACTCGACAGGGATCCCTGCGAGCCCATCAAGAGCACCTGCAGAGGATTCTCCAGCAGCTGCAATCTCAAGAGAGCCTATACCAGAAAGCCTCTCGTCTGGTGCAGGAGTATGACTTTATCGTCGATGGCAGCAGCAACGGCAGGGCTGGGGAGCCGGCGATCTCGGTCGAGGAGCTGGCGGCTTTGGTCAGCCAACTGCGCCGAGATTACGAGCAGCGGGCGGCCCAGGTTAGCCAACAGCGGGCCGAACTGGAGCAAAACCGGCAAACCCTGCGGGAGCTGCAAGAGCGGCTGGCCAGCGCCTCTCCAGAGGAGCGGTTTGACATCGAGATGGATATCGACTATGCCCAGTCTGCCTGCAGTGCTTTGGAAGAAGCCCTGCTGCCTCAGGAAAAAAACCTGCAGCGAGAGTATGAAGAGTTGACCCGCCAGGAAGCCCGCCTTAGACAGCTGCAAAATCAAGCTGCTGCCCCGGTTCAGGTCGATATTGGGCCGCTCCTGGAACAGATCGGCAGCCAGAAGCAGGATCTTCTCCAAGAAAAAGGTCGTCTGCAAACCCTCATTCAACAACTGGAATCGTCCTTGCCTTCTCAGCAGGAGCAGCTCGCCCGCCAACGGCAGGAATTGGAGCAGCAGTGGCAACACCTGGAGCAAGAGGAGGGATCCCTGCGGGCGCGCGCCCAGGCCATGGCAGAAACCTGGGGTCGCCTCAATCACCTGCAGGCCACCCTCTATCCAGAGCGGGATCGGTGGGCAGCGTTGGCGGGAGAATTGGCGCAGTTGGAGACGGAGCTGAGCCAACACCAAGCCAGAAACTCCACCGCATGCGACCACGTCCAACAGGTACACTTTCTCCTGGCTACCCTCGCGCAGGCGTGAGGAAGTCCACGTTTCCTATGCAGGGTGGGGAGAACCGGCGCAAGCGGAACTGCGGCCTTAATTGAGGAAAACAAATCTGGTAAAATTCGCTAGCACCCTGCAGCCACTGGGGCTCCCAATTCTCGGGCGAGGGGACTGCAGAGGTTAGTGCGTTTTGCCCCGCTTCTTGCTTGCAGTTGCCAAGGATATTCCAGTGTGAGGTCAGCTTGTGCGAATTGCGGTCGATGCGATGGGGGGTGACTACGCTCCCGAAGAGATCATCAAGGGCGCCCTGCTGGCCCATCGGCAGCTCCGGGTCGGGATTGCACTAGTCGGTCGTCCAGATTCCCTCAAGCCCTTTCTGCCCCAACCCTTGCCTGCTGGGATCACCATTGTGCCTGCCGAAGAGGATGTGGGCATGGCGGAAGAGCCGCTGATGGTGCGCAAAAAGCCCAAAGCCTCCATCAACATCTCGATGCAACAGGTGCGCTCCAACCAAGCGGATGCCGTGGTGGCCGCCGGGAATACCGGAGCAGCGATGGCTGCGGCCTACCTGAATTTGGGCCGGCTGGCAGGGATCGACCGCCCGGCCATTGGCGCTCTTTTGCCCACTTTGAAAGGCAAGCCGGTGCTGCTTTTGGATGTGGGGGCCAATGTGGATTGCCGGCCCCGCTTTTTGGAGCAGTTTGCCCGCATGGGATCCCTCTACTGCCAGTGCGTACTGGGGGTCGAGCGTCCGCGGGTGGGCCTGCTCAACATCGGCGAGGAGCCCAACAAGGGCAATGATTTGGCTCTGGCCACCCACCAGCGTCTGGCCCAGTTGCCAGGGATCCATTTTGCCGGCAATGCCGAGGGGCGGGATGTGCTGACCGGGGAGTTTGATGTGGTGGTGTGCGACGGCTTTGTGGGCAATGCCCTCCTCAAGTTTGCCGAAAGTGTTGGCCAGGTGATCACCCAGGTGCTGCGGGAGGAGCTGCCCCGCGGCTGGCGCGGCAAGTTGGGCTGCTGGCTGCTCCGGCCCAACCTCAAGCAGGTAAAGCGGCGCATGGACTACGTGGAGTATGGCGGTGCTTTGCTGCTCGGCGTCAACGGCATCTGCGTGATTACCCACGGCAGCTCCAAGGCGCCGATGGTCTACCACGCCATTCGCCTGGCCAAAGAGGCGGCAGAACAGAAAATCCTACAGCGGCTGCAGGCGGAAATGGTTGACCCTAGCGAACCTGAATCCAACCCCAGGCGGCGCACCCGGCCCCTTCAGGTCTACTCTGGCTCTGGCCCGGAAGTGTTGCCGTTGGGATCCCTGGAAAGGACTTCCTCCCGCTGTCCCGAACCCGTGGAAGATGCCCAGCCATAGCCTCCCGACCGTGCGGCTGGTGGGTGCAGGGGCTGCCCTGCCGGATCCCTGCCTGAGCAACGACGATCTCGGCCAGATCGTCGAAACTTCCGACGAATGGATCTGGCCCCGCACCGGCATTCGTCAGCGGCGCATTCTGCCCCCTGAGCTGAGCTTGGTGGATTTGGCGGTCCAGGCAGCCAAGGCCGCTTTGGCTCAGGCCGGGATCTTGCCTCAAGACCTGGATTTGATCCTGCTGGCCACTTCCACCGGTGTCGATCGGTTTGGCTCGGCCCCTCAGGTGCAGGCAGCTCTGGGAGCAACGCGGGCGGTGGCTTTTGATCTGACGGCAGCCTGCACGGGCTTTGTCTTTGCAGTGGCCACGGCAGCGCAGTTTTTGCAAACCGGGCTGTACCGGCGGGCCTTGGTGGTGGCGGCGGATGTGCTCTCCCGCACGGTGGACTGGGCAGATCGCACCACCTGTGTCTTGTTTGGAGATGGGGCTGGGGCAGTGGTTCTGGAGGCGGGGGAAACCGGCGGGATCCTCAGCATTGAGCTGCGCAGCGATGGCAGTGGCAGCCAGCTACTCAGCTTGTCCATGGCTACAGAGGCCAAGCCCCTGGTGGGATCCCTGCAGGTGGGGCAGTATCGCTGCTGCCCCATCACCATGAATGGCCGCGAGGTGTACAAGTTTGCCGTCCAGGCGGTGCCGGAGATCATCGAGAAGGCTCTCTTTCGGGCTGGGATCCCGGCGGAAGCAGTACAGGGATATTTTATTCATCAGGCCAACCAGCGCATTCTCGATGCGGTAGTCAAGCGCCTGCAGCTGGATCCGCAGCGGGTGGCCAGCGTCTTAGAGCATTACGGCAACACCTCGGGCGCTTCGGTGCCAATTGCCTTGGCCACTTGGATCGAGCAAGGACGCTTTGGCGCCGGCGATCTGGGGGTGATGGCGGGCTTTGGCGCCGGCCTTACCTGGGGGGCGATTGTGTTTCGTTGGGGGAAATGAATTGATGACCGTTGCCTGGATCTATCCCGGCCAGGGATCCCAAGCGGTGGGCATGGGAAGGGACTTGCGGAACTGGCAGGGAGCAGCCCAGAAGTTGGCTTTGGCCCGTGAGATGTTGGGATGGGATCCCCTAGATTTATCGGAAGACCAGATCCACCAGACCGGCTACACACAACCGGCTTTGTTCACCGTATCGGCCCTGTTGACGGACTATCTCTACGCCCAGGGACAGGCTCCTGCCTGCACTGCTGGCCACAGTCTGGGCGAATACAGCGCCCTCTACGCTGCCGGCGTGTTTGATTTCGAAACCGGCCTACGGCTGGTGGCGCTGCGGGGCCAACTGATGGAAGCCGCAGGGGATCCCCCGGGCAGCATGGCGGCAGTGATGGGGTTTGACCGCGACAAGCTGGAGCACCTGTGCCAGATGATCCCCGATGTCACCCTTGCCAACGACAACAGCCCGGATCAGGTGGTGATCAGCGGCTCGGTGGAGGGGGTGCAAGCCGTCTGTGAGCAGTTGCAGGCCAAGCGCACCGTTCCCCTCAAGGTAAGTGGCGCCTTTCACTCGCCCTTTATGCAGGCTGCTGCCGAGGAGTTTGCCCACACCTTGCGCGCTGTTGACTTTCAGCCGCCGCGAGTGCCCGTCTACAGCAACTGCACTGCCACCGCCAGCCGGGATCCGCAAGCCCTTAAGCAGGCGCTGCTGGCCCAGATGACTGCCCCTGTCCGCTGGCGAGAAACCGTGTTGCAGATGGCCGCCGACGGCATCCAAGAGGTGTGGGAAATCGGCCCCGGAAATGTTCTGACGGGCTTGGTGAAGCGAACGGTGCCGGCCCTGGGGCGGCGCACTGTCAGCAGCCTCAGCAGTTAGTGGATCTGTTTTTAACGGGAAAGAGCTCTGTCCCGCTAACGCGACCAGGATCCCTCCAAGTGGGATCCAACCGGCAAGCGACCCTGGGCCGGGATCTGTCCCAACAACACCTGCAGCAACGCCTGTAGAGAGACGGGGGTAGTGCCGTAGCAGGCCAAATAGACCGGGATCTGGGGCAGGGCAAAGGCGTCGTAGGGGGATCCCAAGGCCAACCCAATCACCTTTTCCGGCGGAAGGGATCCCAGCAGCAACCTCTGCGCCGGATGCCGCCACGTCTCCAGGGATCCCACCAGCACCTGCGCAGCCCTTTGAGCCCCTTCTTGGGCAATCCGCTGCTGTTCGGGGGTGGGATCCAGAGGGATGGAGAACACTTGGGCAGCGGGACAGGCTTTTTGCAGCAGCTCCCCCAACAAAGGTACAGGGGTGATAAGCAGCGGGTCAGGGGCCAAGGGAGGCAGGGATCCCCGTACTAGGGTGATGCTGTCTTGGGCGATTTGGCGGGCCAGTGCCCGGTGGTTTTCCAAGCCGGCAGGGGGGAAAGGGGGGCAGGGGGATCCCAGCCTGTAGCGCCGCTTCAAGGTCAAAATTCGCTCCACTGACCGATCCAACTGCTCAACCGACAAACGACCGGCACGGAACTCCCGCAGCAGATGGGCATAGGCTTCTTTTTGGATGGCCGGGCTAAAGCCGGGATCTGCCCCAAACACCAGCACATCGGCTCCTGCCCTAAAGGCCAGTTCTGCCGCTTCGGGAATGCCGTAGGTGCGGGCAATGGCCCCCATGGTCAGGGAATCTGTCAGGACGAGACCCTGGAAACCCAGCCTCTGCCGCAGCCAGCCGGACACCACCTCAGGGGCCAGCGTTGCCGGTTGCAAGGACTTCGTCCCGCTGTCGCCGACGGATCCCAGAGCCGGCATCACCACATGCGCCGTCATCACCGCCTCTGCCCCTGCCCGGATCAAAGCCTGAAACGGGCGCAATTCCGTGGTCTGTAGCGCCTCCAGAGGGCGATCCACCCGCGGCAACCCCAGGTGGGAATCCATATCGGTGTCCCCATGGCCGGGAAAATGTTTGGGCGTACAGAGGATCCCGGCTTGCCGATAGCCGCGCCACAGGGCCAGGCCATAGTCCGCTACCTGTTTCGGGTCTGACCCAAAGGCTCGGATGCCGATGATGGGGTTGTGGGGGTTGCTGTTCACGTCCACAACAGGGGCGAAGTTGAGGTTAAACCCCAAACTTTTCAGCTCCGTTCCCACCGCACGGGCCATAGCTTCCGCCTTTGCCAGGGATCCCGCTGCTGCCACTGCCATGGCGCTGGGGAACACCGTCACCCCCTCGGTAAGGCGCACCACCGGCCCCCCCTCTTGATCAATGGCTATCCACAGGGGGACAAGGGCTTGTGCCTGAGCCGCGGCAATGAGCTGGGCCACCTGAGGCAACGTTTGAATGTTGCCGGCAATCGAATAGAAGATCAGCCCGCCCACGTGGTAGTCCCGGATCATCTCCTCGAGAGCGGAGGAAAACTCAGCTCCCTCAAAATAAACCAGAAACAGTTGCCCCACTTTCTCCTCAAGGCTCCAAGCCCTGGGATCCACTGCGGCAGCGGGACGGGGTCCTTTCGCGTCAGCGGGACGGAGTCCTATCGAGCATGTCAAAGCAGATGTCCTTGGGCGTCGCTGCCAAGAAAGCCGGTCAGGATGAGCGTAAACTACCCGACATCAACCGCTAGGCGGTACGGAGCGGGCTTTTAGTAGCCCTGCAGTTAGCAAGCCAACCACGAGCCTCTGGGGTGGTTTACAGCACCCCCAATCGACCGTTACCAGTGCCTTAAACAACCGTTTCTGGTGCCCGCAGTATTATTATAGCATTCCTCCCGACACCGACCCTACGGGTACAGTGCGGGGCTCCTGCGATTTCTAGCTGAAGTGGCTCTTGCAGGTTTAGAGTGGCGATTGACTTGTAGTTGTGGCCATACTGGAGGGATGGCGTAAAGAACTGTAACCTCAGCAGTACACCAGAGTCATCTTGAAGTGCAGTGATGAAGTGCAGTGAAATAGTGCAGTAAAATTGTCTCTAAGGCGTTCTTTGTTCTTTGTGTTGGTTCTAGCTCCCCTTTCTCCTTAAAAAAAGAGGAGTTGTGAGTGAGAGAAAACCTACCCAAACATTACCTATGGTCAAAACAATCTTCAAGACAATCTCCTCTTCCACCCTGGGGTCGATGATGTTGCCTTTCTCCTGCCGCCAGCTTTGGATAACTGCCTTTCCCGCGTTGGCCGGAGTTACGGTGGCTATTGGTGGCCTTGGGGCGGGAGGATCCCTGTGGCAGGCGGGAGCAGCAGGTTTGGCTACGGGGATGACGGGCTATGTGGCTTCTGCTCTATCTGGGAGCGAGGCTAAAGCCAAAATCCAGCTTCTAGAGCACCTCAAAAATCAGCAGAAGCAAAACGAAATCACTCCTTCAGACCTACAGCAATTGCAAAACGAGTTGGCCAGTCTGCGTGCTGCCCTTGAAGATTGGGCAAAAGTCCAGCAGAATGGAAAAGCTGCTGCCAAAACTCATGAGAATGCTCATTCGCAAGCTCAAACTGCTCAGCTCCATTTTGAAACAGAGATCCAGATCCAATCTCAAGAAGAACGACTTCCTCAGTTACGCGCAGAAGAGCAAAGCCTGAAAGCCTCGATTGGAGATTTACAAGCCAAGAAAAAAAGGCTCATTCAGTCCCTCAAAGAGGGCATAGCCAAGGTGGAACAACTCCAATCAAAACAGAATCTCCTCAAGCAAGATATTGCCCGCCTAACCCAGGCTGATCCCTCAACAGCTGCTGGCAACTTCGCGGAACGGCCATCCGTTCCCAAAAAAGGATCTCCAGACGTATCTCTCAACTTGGCCCGCACGACCAAAGCTGCCGCCGACATTGCATGGGCCGACAAATATGACGAAGTCTTTGCAACCCTCGAGGAGCGAATCGACAACCTGGAAGATAGCGCCAGAGCAATGGCAGAACTGGCATCGATGGAAGGCAACGGTAGCCGGTAGGGGCAGACATCCCATCCCAATAGCACCGAAACGGTTCACAGCTCTGGCTCGCCAAAGCCCCGCAGAGGGTGAGCGTGTTCTGAGGGGATCAAGCCCTTGGCCTGCACCAATACCCCAAAGCCCCCCAACCCCATGGGATCCAGCAGCGCATGAAGAGCGGATCGCCGCCGCAAAACTTGGCCCACATCCACAGCTTCGCCATCAACCGGGTTCCCCATTTGGCTAAGGGCGGCCAGCCGCTCGGTCAATCCCAGGTTGACCAAAAAGCTGCTTTGCCGGGTGAACCCCAGACATTTTAGCCCCAGAGATTCTCCCACTTGCTCTAGGGTCGTAAAGTCCACATGAGCGGTGAGATCCTGGGATCCCACCCGAACATAGGGATCCGTGTAGCTGCCGTGCTGTCGATAGGCCAGGAGCGTACCTTGGGCGCGGTGGGGGCTGTAGTAGCGCTGGGCAGTGTGGCCATAATCGATGGTGAGCACGTAGCCTCGCCGGAGCTTGCGGGCCAGGAGCTGCAGCCACTCCAAGGCTTTTAGGTTCACCTCGGTTTGGTAGCCCGACGGATAGGTTTCTACAGGGATCCCCAGACGGGCGAAGTACTCTCTTAGCTCAGGGGTGGACAGATCCCCCAGCACTTCGCGGAAGTCGGCTTCTGCAGCCTCGCTGCAATCGACATAGATTTCCCGCAAAGCCCCATCCTGTACCTGCACCCGATGCACCGGAAAAGCATCCACCAGCTCATTGGAGAAGAAACAGCCTGTGACCGACTCATCCGGGATCCCGTCCCAATCCAACCAGCGCACCTTCTCCCCAAAAGGAGCCAATCGCTCCTGTTGGAGCCGCCGCAGGTGGGCAGAACGCTCCAGGATCCCATATTCCAGTGCCTGCCAAAAAGGGGGGTTAGCGGAGCGCACGTAGGTCAGCCAATCCTGGGCCAAGCGACCGCTGCCTGCCCCCATCTCGATGACCATGAAGGCAGAGGGGGATCCCAAAATGTGCCAGAACTGAAGGATCTGCTCTGCCAACAGTTGGGCAAAGTCCGCCGCCAGGTGGGGAGAGGTGAGGTAGTCGGGGCCAATCGGGGATCCCTGCTCGTAATAGCCCAACCCCGGCTCGTAGAGAGCCCACTCCATAAACTGGGCAAAGGTCACCGGTCCCTGAGCGCGAATGCGGCTGACAATCAACTCCCGCAACTTCTGCGTGGCCTGAGGTGTCGATAGAGAAAGACTCGGGTCGCGTAGGTGTTGCTCAGGAGCGATCACAGGTGAGGATTCCAGGGATCCAGACTTACTCAACTCAAACTTACTTGTTCAGGGGACGACGCCAATTTTGGCGAAACTGACGGTTTGAGAGCAGCAGCACCGGCCAGAGGGCCGATACCAGCCACTTCCCAGATCCCGAATAGATGCGATCCGCCTTGCGGGCCGAGTACCAAACTCCTCCTGCGTAGATTGCCAAGAGCAAAAAAGGCCACATCTCAACCCATCCTGTTCAACGCTGCTCACCAGGTCAGGGATCCCCAATCAGTAGGCATCCTGCAGCTCATAAAAATCAGGCGTGATGTAGTCCTTGCGCAGGGGCCACCCTATCCAGTCTTCCGGCATTAAAATCCGCTTCAGGTTCGGGTGTCCCTCGAAAACAATGCCGTACATGTCGTAGGTTTCCCGTTCCTGCCAATCCGCCGACTTCCAAATCCAGTATACGGAAGGTAGGCATGGATCGTGGCGAGGCAACTTTACCTGGAGCCGCACCTCCTGAGGGCGATCCGCCCCGTCTGACAGCTTGATCAGGTGGTAAAGGCTGACCAGTGGCTGCCCTGCCCCCAGGTCATACCCGCACTGACACTCCAGGTAGTTAAAGCCGTAGGCATAGAGGGCGGTACACAGGGGTAGGAGAAAGTCCCGCTCCACCTCCAACAGCTCTACCCCCGCTGCGTCTCTCCCCAAATACTGGTGCTCGAAGCCGTTGTCGGCCAGAAACTGGGAAACCGGGCCCCGCTCCAACGTCACCAAGGGTTCCGACTGCTCGCCTGCGGATGGCGGCGCTTGTTTTTCCTGGGCATTCTCCTCTGCCATCTCACACTCCTCCCTGCAAGGCTTTGAGCTGCTGTTCCGCCCGCTTAAAGTCGGCGGTTTGCAAGGCCGGGGGCACTGGCAAGCCAATGGCCGCAGCCAGCTCTGGCGGGGGAGCTTGGCGGGTCTCGCTCTCCAGATACTTGCCGGTGATGATCTCCGGCACAGGCTTGAGGTTGTGCTTAACCGTGTAGTAGCGGTGGGTTTGCTGCAGACGGCCTCGTTCCCGCATGTCCTCGGCGGCGATCTTCTTGCGCAGCTTGACAATGGCATCCATGATCGCTTCTGGACGAGGAGGGCAGCCGGGAATGTACACATCCACCGGGATCAGCTTGTCCACCCCCCGCACTGCCGTGTAGGAATCGGAGCTGAACATGCCACCGCTGATGGTGCAGGCCCCCATGGCGATCACGTACTTCGGCTCAGCCATTTGCTGGTAAAGCTTGACCAACGCCGGCGCCATTTTCATGGTGACCGTACCTGCCGTGATGATCAAATCAGCCGTGCGCGGCGAAGAACGAGGCAGCAGGCCAAAGCGGTCGAAGTCAAAGCGGGACCCCAGCATGGCAGCAAACTCGATGAAGCAGCAGGCAGTGCCGTAGAGCAGCGGCCAGAGGCTGGACATCTTAGCCCAGTTGTACAGGTCGTTCACCGTCGTCAGAACGACGTTGTTGGAGAGGTCGGTAGTCACCTGGGGGGCAGCCCCCGGAAACAAGACTTGCGATTTCTCAGACGTCATGACCATTCCAATGCTCCTTTTCTCCAGGCGTACACAAGACCCACCACAAGGATGGCGATGAAAATCAAGGCCTCCACAAAGGCCAACAGCCCCAAGCGGTGAAACGCCACTGCCCAGGGATAGAGGAACACCGTCTCTACATCGAAAATGACGAAGACCAGTGCGAACATGTAGTAGCGAATGTTGAACTGGATCCAGGCTTGCCCAAACGGCTCCATGCCCGACTCGTAAGTGCTGCGCCGCAGGGATCCCCGCCGCTTTGGCGCTAAGAGTGCGGAAGCCCCCAGAGCCAAAATCGGCAGCAGAGAGCAGAGGATCAGGAAAACCAGCAAATACTCGTAGCCGGACAGAACAAACACGACGCCAGACTGCCTCAGGTGCTCAACATTTAGATACGTTTCCAGTATAGAGCCAGTCTGGGGCTCCCCTGCGCCACGGGATCTTCAGTTCTATTGATGATCATGATTGTTGGGAGCGGCGTTTTTCCAGCCAGCCCCACACTCCGCTCACCACCGCCCCGGCCATCAGGATCCCCAAAGCCGGCTGAAACAAAGGCAGCCAGAGCCGCATCCAAAGTTTGTAGCCCAGTGGGATCCCAAGAAAAGCCCCGGTTACGGAAAAGACAAACCAGACAAACCCGGCGAACACCAGAAAGACAACGGCAATCAGGAAGTTATCCAGCCAGCGCTTGAGGTCAGAGGAAACCATAGGGATTGAGGCAGAACAGCTTGAAGTAGACCCAGAGGCAATCTGGGAACCGAACCTTTTGGGCCGCTAATGCCGATATCTCAGCTAGAAATCGCAGGAGCCCCGCACTGTACTCATAAAGTCAGTGTTGGGAGGAATGCGTGACTTTATTTGTTTTATGTTATAATAATAATGAGGACACCAGAAACGGCTTTTTAGGGCACTGGTAACGGTCGATTGGGGTTGTCGTAAACCAGCCCAGAGGTCCGTGGTTAGTTTACTAACTGCAGGGCTACTAAAAGCCCGCTCCGTATTGCTTTAGCGGTCTGAGTCGGGTAGTTTACCATCTTTCACCCAGACAGACTGCCGGAATAAGTTCAACAGACAGGGTAGCTTACCCCAGCACTTGGTGAAGATCCCACGTGCACCTTTTTGGGTAGAGTAAGCTGTGCCGGCCCGCTGCTGACCCGCTGTGAACACAACCCAAAACCACGGTAGCGCCAGTAGGATTCCCCAGCCAGCCTGCTAACAATAAGTGAGATTTCCCTTCTGCCGCTTGGTCAGCTCAGGTTGAAGATTGTCCCCAAATGGCTGCACCGGTTGTTGACTTGTCAAGATATAGTGGCAAAAATCTACTTATACACAATATGTAGCGTTAAGCCGATGTCCATCTCCTCTGGCTCTTCTTTTGCAGACCGCTTGCGATGGGTGATTGGCGATGAAGCCGTCTATGCGTTTGGGCGACGGGCCGGAATTAGCGATACGGCCTTGCGCAGCTACCTGAAGGGATCCGTGCCCGGCATTGATAAGGCCGTGAAAATTGCCCAAGTGGGCCAGGTCAACCTCAATTGGCTGATTACAGGGGAGGGATCCCCGCAGTTGCATCCCGACGCGAAAGCAGAGTATGTGTATGTGCCTTTTGTCGATGTAGCCGCCTCTGCCGGAGCGGGGGTGTTGGTGCGCGAAGAATCGATCGAATCGGTGATTGCTTTTGAGCGAAACTGGCTGCGGACGCACTTGAAGGGAAACCCTGCCGATCTAAGTCTGATTCGGGTGCAGGGGGATAGCATGTCTCCCACGTTGGAGGATGGCGACTGGATCTTTGTGGAGCGGCAAGAGGGTGGAGACCTGGGCTGTGAAGGCATTTACGTCTTTCAGATGGATGGAGATCTGTTGGTCAAACGGCTGCAGCGCCTGCCTGGGTCCCAGGTGAAGGTGATCAGCGACAATCCCCGCTTTCCCCCCTTTGTGGCGGATTTGGCGGATCCCATCAACGGCCTAACCCTCATAGGGCGTTATCGAGGTCGCATCAGTTTTGATTAGCCTCCCACAGCAGATGGCGGGAAGTGGCAGTTGGACCGACCGAGAATCCCCTTGGCGAGATCGGGTCGCCGGTTAGGATGGGTCTTGAGGGTTGAGTTGAGAGGAGTTCCTGCTCCTTGCCTGCGCCCATCCAGCCGGAGCATGACTCTAGTCAATAATAAGCTCAACTATACTGAAAATTGTATAATATGTTCAGTACGGATTACTACCAGTTGATCTTTCTGTTTACTTTCGAGTCTGCCAACATGGTAGCCAAAGCAAAGCAGAAAATTGGTAGTAAGACGACACGGAAACTGCGCTTTGGGTATTCTACTCAAAGCTTTGCGGGATACCGCCATTCTGGTTGGAAACAAACAGAATGCTATCGCTGCATAGTTGAACAGTGATGTTCAGCAGTGTTCAGCGTAAATGTATCAGGTTTGCCTGCAATGGCTCGTTCGTCCCAGCTCCTAACAGTCGCTCTCCATTCCCTAAGCGGGATCCTCTTGGTCAGCAGCGGGATCTGGGTTGGGATGGTGCTTCCCCAGCAGGCTCAGCCTCAGCCCCAGCCGGAGACCAACATCTCTCCCACTCAACCCGCTTCTCCCACACCACCGATCCTGCCCACCTTGGCCCCGCCCCAGGCCAATCCTCCGGTGGCCAGCCCAACAGCCAATGCAGATCCAAATGCAGATCCAGAGGAAAATCATGAGAGCCCCACGGATCTGGAAGGGGAGATCCGGGAGATCCGCCAGCAGGTGATCCAGCTCTTGATCAGAATTGAGGAATTGGAGTCGCGGCTGCAACGGCTGCGTTCTCAAACAGCCCCTGAGCCTGTCAGGGAATCTTCCACTGCTGCTGAGATCGCTCCAGGGGCAGAAAGCGCCTCTGCGCCCACCCCGGCTCCGACCACAACGCCAACCTCCTTTCAGGTGGGAACCCAAACCATCAGCCTGCCGGGCGATTTGCTGTTCGATTTTGACAAAGCCGAGATTCGACCTGAAGCAGCCTCGCTGTTGGCCCAGGTGGCCAAGTCCTTGGAAGCTATGCCCGGCGCCCGCGTTCAAGTGAATGGCCACACCGATAACATCGGGCCCTTAAACTACAACTTGGCCCTTTCTCTGCGCCGCGCCAATGCGGTTAAGGACTATTTGACGAAGCTGCTGCCGGAAGGCCATCCCATCAGTTGGACAACCTCTGGCTTTGGTCCCACCTTGCCCGTTGCCGATAACGACACAGAAGCCGGACGGCAGCGGAACCGCCGTGTGGATTTGGTCATCGCTCCCTAGCTACCCCCCCAAAGTGGGGGATGACACGTTCTAGCAGGGCTCTGGTCTAGAATCTGGTAGGGTCAATCCGGCCAGGATTGATGGGTGCAGGTTAAATCCTCATCGTTGGGGTTCGGTTTTGAACGCGGCAGGGATCCCTCTGGATAAGAGGCAAACGTTTGCGCTGAGGGTTGACACAACCCTGGACGCGCTTGACCAGGTTTTGACCTGGTTTGAGTCTTTCCGAAATGCGGGCATCCCGGATCCCATTTGGGCGGAATGTCAGTTGGCTTTGGTAGAGGGGTTTACCAACGCCGTTCGCCACGCCCACCGCGCTCTGCCGGAAAGTACGCCCATCGACATTGAGCTGCTGCTGATGCCGCAAGGGCTGGAGTTGCGCATCTGGGATCAGGGGCAGGAGTTTGATCTGGAGGGATTTGCCCGGAACGTGTCGGATCCCACATCGCCCAACGCCAATCTTGAGTCCGAGGGGGGACGGGGTATTTTGCTGATGAAAGCTCTCTCTACTCACCTCAGCTACAGCCGCCAAGCGGATGGTCGCAACTGCCTGGTGATCGGCAAGCGCTTCGACGATCCTGGATCTCGCCCGCGTCTGTCGGTGCCGGGCTTAGGCGAGCAGACCACCGCTTAACTTGCGAATAGCTGAGCTGGCCACATCGCTGTAGCGCAGTTCACCGGCCAAGATCTGGCCCATGCGCCGAGTGGCTCCCGGTCGTTTGACGCCCACCCTGTAGCCCACGCCCGGAAAGCGATAGAACAACGCCGCAATCCGCTTAGCCCAGCGCATTTCTGAGCCCCATTCCTGCTGCACGCGGGCAGAGTAGTTCGCCAGAGCTTCTGTATCCCCGCCTAGAGCTTGATCGATGGCCTGGGCCGCCAACATGCCGGTGAGAAGGGAAGGGCGGATCCCTTCAGCGGTAAACGGATCGATAACGCAGGCGGCATCTCCCACCAAGAGGGCATTTTGGGTGTGAAGCGGTTGATCTTCGTCCCAGAGGCAGATGGGATGGCCAAACGGCTTGACCGACTTCAAGTCTACGCCAAAGCTTTGGGCATATTGGGCGGCAATTTCCCGCAGGTTTTGTTTTTCTCCACCCCGAAAGGTGCCGGCTCCAATCGAGTAGCCATCAGCCTTGGGGAAGTTCCAAATGTAGCCATTGCTGACGGCGCCGAAGTCAAAATGGGCGGCTGCAGTTTGCGGCTGCAGGAGAGGCACTTCTGCTTCTAAGGCGGCAGCCAAGCGACGGCGGCGTTCCTGAAAGCCCAGCCACTTGGCCATTGAGCCTTTTGCCCCATCGGCCCCGATCACGTACCGACCCCAGACCGGGCCGGCGGTTGTCATCACTTGCCAGCGGTCGCTTTGCCACTCGAGGCCAGAGACAGGGCATTCTGCCTGGAGCGCTGCCCCTTGCTTTTGCGCCTGCTGAATCAGGTAGTGGTCGAAAACATCCCGCCGCACCATCCAAACGGGCTCTTTCAAATCCAAATCGACCACCACCGGATCGCCGCCGCGCCAGGTGTAGCGGATTTGCCGGATCTTGAGGGAAATGGCGGGGCCAAAGTCGAAGTCAAACCAAGCCGCCACCATAGGAGAAACGCCGCCCCCACAGGGTTTGTAGCGGGGCAAGGGATCCTTTTCCAGAACCAGCACCGAGCGTCCCCGCTTGGCCAGATGGTAGGCGGCAGATCCTCCAGCAGGGCCGGCGCCGACGATGACACAGTCGTAGAGTTGCGGCATGGTTTTCGATACTCCAGGCCCCCCCATCCTGGGTTTTGCTCACCAGCTTCTAGCCTATTATGGCTGCAGCGAATTGCCTGCACGTTGCTTGCCTTTTTGTCGGGAAGACCATGCGAATTCGCTGGCAGCGCCTTGCCAACCAGCCCTCAGCTTGCTACTGTGCCGCCTGCGGAAAGCGTTTTGCGGGCGGGAAGCGAGTTCGTTGCCTTTTCAACGATAGGGGTCTGAATCTCGGCCCTATTTGCCCAGAGTGCTTTGCCCTTCCCCCAGTTCAGTTGCGAGAACAAATCCGCCGCTACGCCTATTTGATGCGCCTGAATCGTCTGCGGCATCCCGGCAGCCAAGACCACGCCCATCATCTGGAACAAGCGGCCCGGGAGCGCTCCATTCGTTATCCGGGCCTGTGGGGCTGGCTGCGGCAGTGGTGGTAGCGTTGGCAAGGGGATTGGGCATTCTGGAAAAGATGCAGGAAAATCAGGAGAGGTTGCCTTCGGGATCCCAGACCCGTTGGCTTGTTTGCTCTCGTTGGTTGAGGAACCCCCATGCACGACCTGGACAGTTTGCCAGAACCGGTAGCCGATGCTCTGATCAAAAGCCTGCTTACAGATGTGGAACGGCTGATCAACCAGCACGGACTGTCAGAGGTTCTGGTGGGGTTGGCCATGTATTGCAACGTGCAGTTCAAGGCCAAGTTCAATAAGCCCAACCGCACGGAGAAGGATGAGGAGTTGGGGTTTTATTTCCGCGACGCCGCCAAAGCTCTAGAGGTGGCTGCCAGCCTCACCTATCGCACCATCGACCGCTCTCAATCTGCCCGGCCCAGCACCTAGCCACTGGGATCCCTTTTTGGCCTCCACCCCCACAGGGGGAGAGGGGGGCAGGCATTTAACCAGCAAACCGTTTCACCGCAATGGGAAGGGAAGGAACGCGGCATCTTGGGGTGGCAAGGGATCCCCCTGGGTTTTTATGCTGGTGGGCAACAAGTTGCATTGAGGCTGAGCGTGAGAATCGTCTGGGAACGCAGCATTTACGGGGGCAATGGCCGAGTGCCCTGCATTATCTGTGGGGGATGGGCCAACCCCATCCAGAAAAAAGGGCACCAAGTGTTGCTGGCGGTGGTCTATAACGACCGCGGGCAAATCTACGGGGAAGTCTGCCGCAGTTGTCTCAGTTTGGGGGCCAAAGGCATCAAAGAGTGCCTGCAAGAGCGGATTGCCCGCCTGCGCAAACAACTGGAAGATTTGGAAGAGCTGGAGCAGGGAGAGGTGCAACTGCCTACATTGGAGCAGGAGTTGAGCGCCTATTTGGATTGAGGACTACACCCCTCTGAAAAACTTACGAAACCCCAATAGGAGGTGACGTCTGATACATTTACGCTGAACACTGCTGAACATCACTGTTCAACTATGCAGCGATAGCATTCTGTTTGTTTCCAAACAGAATGGCGGTATCCCGCAAAGCTTTGAGTAGAATACCCAAAGCGCAGTTTCCGTGTCGTCTTACTACCAATTTTCTGCTTTGCTTTGGCTACCATGTTGGCAGACTCGAAAGTAAACAGAAAGATCAACTGGTAGTAATCCGTACTGAACATATTATACATTATTTTCAGTATAGTTGAGCTTATTATTGACTAGAGTCATGCTCTGATTTCTTCCTGCTTCCACGACCCATGACTGGTAGCGGAGTTGGCCTCTATGGTCGTTTCAGGTTAGTCTGAGACGCCCGAGCTACTGAGAAAAGCCCCGCCCTACCGCTATGGGGAAGTAAGCTAACGGCGCGCAGAGGACGTCAACAACCTTGGTCAGCAAATCTGGACGGAGAGGGAGGGATTCGAACCCTCGACGGAGCTTTTGGGCCCCGTAACTTCTTAGCAGGAAGCCGCTTTCGACCACTCAGCCACCTCTCCAGGGCCAGGAAGGGCAATGGCAAGCTGGGATCCAGCCACCAGTTCACTCATTGTAGGGGATGGGATCCCACCCGGCAACTGCCCCCTGACCCGCCCTGCAAAGACTCCGTCCCGCTATCGCGATCAGCCGGGATCCCTCCTGGGGTTGGGTGAGTCTAGCTCACCACCTGCAGGTAAATATCGAAGCTGCCGCTATTGTCGCCGTAGCTGCCCTTGGCGTCATTGATGTTGAAGGCAATATCCAGGTTGGGATCCAGATCCACCTCTTGGGGCTGCTCTGGCGAGGACTCGAAAACCTGATGGGCCACCAGTTGGGCGTTGGGTTGAAACAGCACAATCCCGTAGCGGCAGAGGCCCGGGTAGCGCCACTCCTCAGGGGTCGGGATCCCTTTGCCAAGGGGCGAGCGGATGCTGGTGGAAAACGAGAAGCCATAGCGCCAAGCCACATTCCTGGGGAAAAAGCGGATACGGCTGGCCCGCAACGGACGCCCTTGCCAGCGTAAAATGTTGCCCGCCTCTTGGTTCACCCGCAGGTCACGGAAAGCCATCCAAGCCTGTAAAGCTTCTTCTTCAGGTTGGATCCCTTCGATGGCCAGGGCCTGGCTCCAATCCAAGTCACTGCCATCGCAGGTGATCTGCCGCGGAATTTGCGCCAAATCCAGTTGTGCCAACCCCAGAGTATCAGACGCAGATTGGGTAAACATCTATCTCTGATACATTTACGCTGAACACTGCTGAACATCACTGTTCAACTATGCAGCGATAGCATTCTGTTTGTTTCCATTCGCGTCAGCGGGACGGAGTCCGAACAGAATGGCGGTATCCCGCAAAGCTTTGAGTAGAATACCCAAAGCGCAGTTTCCGTGTCGTCTTACTACCAATTTTCTGCTTTGCTTTGGCTACCATGTTGGCAGACTCGAAAGTAAACAGAAAGATCAACTGGTAGTAATCCGTACTGAACATATTATACATTATTTTCAGTATAGTTGAGCTTATTATTGACTAGAGTCATGCTCTTGCGCTCGACCCCTGGGCTCTGCAGCGGCTTTCCACAGCCCAGAGCGCCCTGACAAGCGTTTTTGGTAAGATCACCCCTACAGGTCTCCCAGGGTGCCCGGCGCCCACGGCATGCACGACAACCCTACTTCCCTCTCTTCTGATTTCGAAGTCATCTCTCTGTCCAATCCTCAACAGGCCATGTCTTTGGCGGGCACTCAGGAGGCCAACCTGAGGTGGATCAGTCGCTCCAGCGGTGCTTCTGTAACGCTGCGCGGACAGGACCTGTACCTGAAAGGCACTCCCCAACAGCGGCAGCAGGTGCGGCAATGGCTAGAATTGCTGAGGCCGCTTTGGCAAACTGGGCACCCCGTCACTGTGATCGATGCAGAGCAAGCTTTTCGCGCCCTCTCCGGACAAGAGGTTGCCGCCTACCAGCAAGCACAAGCAGGGATTTTGGCCCGCACCCGCAAAGGGGAGCTTATCCGACCGAAAACGCCCCGCCAACAGGAGTACGTGCGAGCCATTCGCACCCACGACCTCTGCTTTGGCATTGGACCGGCGGGCACAGGAAAAACCTATCTGGCTGCCGTTGTGGCCATCACGGCTCTGCAAAACCGAGAGTATGAGCGCCTGATCTTGACTCGCCCGGCTGTGGAGGCGGGAGAAAAACTGGGGTTTTTGCCGGGGGATCTGGTGGAAAAGGTGGATCCCTATCTGCGGCCCCTTTACGATGCCCTGTTCGAGTTTATCGACCCGGCCAAGCTGCCGCAGTTGATGGAGCAGGGGGTGATCGAGGTGGCGCCGCTGGCCTATATGCGAGGCCGTACTTTGAGCAATGCCTTCATCATTTTGGACGAAGCCCAGAACACCACCCCCGAGCAGATGAAGATGGCCCTCACGCGGCTGGGATTCCGGTCGCGTATGGTGGTTACCGGGGATCTCACCCAAACGGATCTGGGCAAACATCGCATGTCCGGCCTGGCAGCGGCAGAGCGTATTCTGACAGGGGTAGAGGGGGTTGCCTTTTGCTACTTCGACCAGCGGGATGTGGTGCGCCACCCTCTGGTGCAGCGGATTGTCGATGCCTACGCCCGCTACGAGGGGCAGTCGTGAGGCTGAGGGTGCTCTTTTTCGACGCTGTGGGCACTTTGTTTCGGGTGCGGGGCAGCGTGGGCCAGGTTTACGGCCAGGTGGCAGCGGAGTACGGGGTGAGGGTGGATCCCCAAGCCTTGGATCGCGCTTTTGGCCAAGTTTTTGCCCAGGCTCCAGCCCCGGCCTGCCCAGGATTGACGGGATCCCCTTTGCGGGAGTGGGAGCGGACCTGGTGGCGCCAGGTGGTGCGGGAGACTTTTGCCCGGGTGGGATCCCTGGCTGCCTTCGGAGAGCACCGGTTTGAAGACTTTTTCGCCCAATTGTTTGAGCACTTTGCCGGGGCGGATCCCTGGGAGCTGTATCCCGAGACGCTGCCGGCTTTGCGGGCCCTGCAGCAGGAAGGGATCCGGTTGGGGGTGATCTCCAACTTCGACAGCCGCTTGCCCAGGGTGCTGCAGCAGTTGCAGTTGGATCCCTACTTTTCCACCCTCACCCTCTCCACCCAAGTGGGCTATGCCAAGCCCGATCCCCGCATCTTCCAAGCTGCCCTGGCCGCCCAAGGGATCCCCCCCGCAGCCGCCGGCCACATTGGCGACAGCCGCCGCGACGATTATCAGGGGGCAAAAGCAGCAGGCTTGCGAGCCCTTTGGCTGGATCGAGAGGGGAAGGAGAGCTCCTGCCCAGAGCGGATAGAAGATCTGTGGGGATCCCTGTCCATGCTCAATGGGCCGAAGCAGAATTGAGCAGCAGAGGGGCAAAAAGGCCATCCGGCTTGAGCAGGTAACGCCGCAGGTTCATCCGCCGCTCCAGCAGGCAAGCATGGCCGCTCTGGGGCGAGATTTCTACCTGCGCCTGGGGCAGCCGTTCCGCCAGCCAGCCCACCTCCTGCACCGAGGGCAACAGGCGATCCCGCCCCCCCGCCACCAGCAAAGTCGGCAAGGTCATCGACTCCAGAGGCAGCTTCTCCACAACAAAGGATCCCAGCAAAGCCAAGCGCTGGGCAGCCACTGTGGGTTCAACACTGTGAACTGCCTGGCGCAGCCGCTCCCGATCCGGCGGCTCCATTTGGCTGAGCTCCGCCAAAACCCCCAACCCCCGCTCCGACAACTGCTGATAGAGCCCCGGCGGCAAAAAGGGCAGGAGAACATGTCCTGCCCACCACCAGGGCCTACGTCGCAGCGACGAGGCTGGATTGACCAAAATGAGGCCGCGGCACCGTTCCGGCCATTGGGCGGCCACCAGCAAGGCCAGGCAGGCCCCAAAGGATTCTCCACACAAGTACGCCCCCGCTTCTAGCTGGGATCCCACCCAATCGGCCAGGGTTTCCCAGCTATCCCCCGCTTCCGGGTGGTTCAAACTCAGGGGGCGAATGCGAAACTCCCGCTGCAGAGCCTGCGCCTGCCGGTAAAACAACGTACCTGTGCCATCCATACCGGGCAAATACAGCAGCAGGGGCCGCTCCTGACCGACCGCTCCCGTTGCCGGGCTGACCAAGCTAGAGGCAGATGCTACCGGCTCGCCACTCAACTTTCTCATCTCTCTGCCAATCCCAATCGCACCTGTTCTCGGGCCGCTGCAGTTAGCTCTTGAATGACCTGCATTCGCTCGCGTCGGGATCCCTGGCGCTGCTTCCCACTCACCCAAAGGGGGGATCCCACCCTGAGCACCACCCGCCGATACAACACCACCGGATGTCCCCCTTCCTGTTGAAATCGGGGTTCAGTGGGGTCAAACCAGCGGAAAAAAGCCATAGGAATATCTACTCCCCGCCATTCTTCCTGCGCCCACACCGCCACCGGCAGAATCGGCAAGGGATCCACCGCTGCCGCCAGCGCCAGGTGGGCAAAACCTGGCTGAAACCGCCCCACCTCCCCAGGCGAGGTCTCACGGGTGATCTGCTCCGCCCCTTCTGGGAAGATCCCCACACCCACCCCCGCTGCCAAACTGGCCTGCGCCTGGCGAAAAAAATGGATTTGCCGTCGGGATCCCTGCTTGAGGGGAATGCAGTCCAAAGCCAGGGCGATTTCCCGCAGCAGCGGCACCTGAGCCAGGTAGTAATGGCAGGCAAAGCGAATCGGTCGGTCCAACCCCGCGATCAGCACCGGCGCATCCAGAAAACTGCGGTGATTGCTCACCACCACCAGCGGGCCGGCGGGAACGTGTTCCTTGCCCTCCACCCACACTTCCGTCTGGAAAAGGGTGAGCAACAACTGGGCCAGAGTCCTGGGGTCTGGAGGCCAAGAGAGAGCAGAATTGGCTGAGAACGCTGCGAAGGATCCCATCAATAGTCCACCCCGCGCCGCAGATCGGCCCCCTGCTCGGCATAGTGCTTGTGGCTCACCATTTCCGAGTGGACAGAGGCCAGCTCAAAGTAAGGTAAGGGGGCATGGCACCGCCCCGTGATGATGATCTCCGTGTCCCGCGGCTTGCGCAGCAAAGCCTGGACAATCGGCTCCACGTCCAGCAGCTCCAGATCCACCGTCGGGTTCAACTCATCCAAGATGATGGTTTTGTACAGGCCAGAAGCGATGGCTGCCCGTGCCAACTCCCAGCCCCGCTCCGCTTCTACATAGTCGATTTCCTGTTGTTTGCCCCGCCAGACAATGGCGTCCCGACCGCAACGCTGGTGATCCACCAAATCGGGGTAGCTTTCCCGCAAGGCCCGAATGGCTGCATCCTCGGTGTAGCCCGTTCCCCCCTTCAGCCATTGCATGATCAGTACACGATGGGAGAGATCCTTACTGATGCCGCGTCCAATCGCCTGCAGAGCCCGCCCCAGAGCGCTGGTGGATTTTCCCTTGCCGTTGCCGGTGTAGATCTCGATGCCGCTGCAAGGGGGTTGGCCGTTTTGGGGATCCGTCGCCCGCCGGACACTGCGCATTTCCGAGTGCAAATCCGCCAGGTCGATAATTTCCTTGGGAGCGCCGCGCCCGGTGATGATCACCTCCATGGCCTCCGGCTTTTGCTTGAGGGTACTGACCACCTCCTCCACAGGCAACAGGCCCAGATCCAGCACCGGGTTGAGCTCATCCAGCACCACCACCGAGTAAAACCCCGACGCCAAAGCCCCTTTGGCCACGTCCCAGCCACGGCGGGCCTCCTGACGGTCAAACTTGGTGATCTCATCTGGGCCGAAAAACTCTCCCCGCCCGGTGCGCAATTGATCGATGAGATGGGGGAAGCCTCGCTGCAGAGCCGCAATGGCCGCATCCTCAGCATAGGTTCGGCCTGGCCCCTTGAGAAACCGCACCAGCAACACCCGGCTGGGGGCCGCCTTTTCGATCCCCAAGCCAATGGAACGCAGCACAACCCCTAGGGCCGCCTGGGACTTGCCTTTGCCCTCGCCGTCGTAGACATGGATCTGGCCCCGTCGCCGATCAAACTGCTGGGCAGTCACAATCCCAATTTCTGCCATGCCCCTCCGCGTCATCCTGCTGTGGGAAAATCCCACTTTTCTACCCCCATCTTAGAGCCTACTTGGAGCCTAGCCAGAACTTGGGCAGGAGGGGGAAACTAAAAAGCTCCCAAGAGGCCGGAAAGACCGGGGTAAGATGAGCAATGGTTGTCCAGCCGATGCCTGTCTAGCGAGGGATCCCCCTTGTATCCGACTGCATTTTCTTCTCGCCCGTTACTCCCTGCTGTGGATAGCCCTATTGAGCTGGTGGGGGGGACGCCGCTGATCCGTCTGCGGCGGGTTGCTGCCGATTTGCCGGAATCGGTACGGGTATATGGCAAGGCAGAGTGGTACAACCCTGGGGGTTCAGTCAAGGATCGCCCGGCCCTCAACATGATTCGCGCTGGCGAACGCCAGGGCAAGCTCACCCCCGGCAAGATCATCCTGGATGCCACCAGCGGTAACACCGGCATCGCCTATGCCTGGATCGGGGCCGCCTTGGGCTACAAGGTCAAGCTGGCTCTTCCCGCCAACGCCAGCCCGGAGCGCAAGAAGATCCTGGCTGCCTATGGCGTGGACTTGGTTCTGACGGATCCCGCTCTGGGATCCGATGGGGCCATCGAGAAAGCCCGCGCCCTCTATGCGGAAAACCCCGAGCTTTATTTCTACCCTGACCAGTACAGCAACCCCGCCAACTGGCAAGCCCACTACGAAACCACTGGGGTGGAGATTTGGGAGCAAACCCAGGGGCAGGTCACCCATTTTGTTACCGGGCTAGGCACCAGCGGCACCTGTATGGGGGTGGGGCGGCGCCTGCGAGAGTATCGCCCGGATATCCAAATCATTGCCATGCAGCCCGACTCTCCCTTCCATGGCCTGGAAGGGCTCAAGCACATGGCCACCGCTCTAAAACCCGAGATTTACGATCCCACCCTGCCTGACCAGCACATTGAGATCTCCACAGAAGCAGCCCAGAAAATGGTCAAGCGCTTGGCGTTGGAAGAAGGCCTGCTGGTGGGCATCTCTGCCGGCGCCAATGTGGTGGCAGCCCTAGAGGTGGCCCGTCAGCTCTCCTCTGGAGTGGTGGTGACCATCTTTTGCGACGGGGCTGACAAATATCTTTCCGAGCGTTTCTGGACAGAGGAGTGACATCCTCCCGGCGCTCGTCCTGCGGACAGGGCGCGGGATACTCTTCCTGTCAGCGGGACGGAGTCCTTGAAGCCTGCACTCTCTCGCTTTGGCGGCGCGGAGCGCTTTGCGTCAGCATGAGTGTGGGAGTATGTCACGTACCTTTAAGGCTGAGCGCAGAGGGATCCCATGGCGATCATCGTCCTGAAAGCCTGGTATTTGGATTCGGTGTTGTCTGCTTCTCAAGTCCAACAGAGGGCCCCCGACCTGCGCCTAAGCCGTACCGGCCTCTTGAAGACGGCGATGCGGGCCGACTTTCTCGACGATGTGGAGCAGGTGAAGGCTTCCGTATGGTGGCAGCGCTACCTGGAAGGAGAGCTGGTGGAGTTTTACATCGAAGGCAGCGGCGCCTACAGCATCTCCAACCTCGATTTGATCAGCCGTGAGATCTACTTTAATAAGCGGGCCACCCTGAACATGACCGAGCCGGTCATCTACTTCTGCGGCCAATCGGATTACCCCAAATCCAGCGCCACTCTGCACCGGGCATTGCAAGCCGTGGTGGAGGCTCTCAATCGCGACCACAGACCGGTCGTGCCCCTGCAGCTGCAGGGATCCCTTCCCGCTGAGGCTGAGACCCCGCTCATCGATGCGGCCTTGATTCGCAAGCTCAAGCACGCGCTGCTGGTGGTGGCCGATGTAACCCCTGTGCAGGTGAATGGCCGGGGGCGTCCCCTACCCAGCCCTCAGGTCTGTCTGGAGTTGGGCTATGCCCTGCAATCGAAGCGCCCCGAACAATTGCTGCTGGTACAACTCCCCCGCGACGGCATCGAGGGATCCTTTCCCTTTGAGGTAGAGGGCAGCAGTTTTTTGAAAATCACCGATCCCCAGCGTCTGGTCGATCACCTGGGAGCCGAGATCGCCCGGCAGTTGCAGCGCAACCGGGTTATCTCCCTCTAGCCAGCAGCACCTATCCAACCTGATACATTTACGCTGAACACTGCTGAACATCACTGTTCAACTATGCAGCGATAGCATTCTGTTTGTTTCCATTCGCGTTAGCGGGACGGAGTCCAAACAGAATGGCGGTATCCCGCAAAGCTTTGAGTAGAATACCCAAAGCGCAGTTTCCGTGTCGTCTTACTACCAATTTTCTGCTTTGCTTTGGCTACCATGTTGGCAGACTCGAAAGTAAACAGAAAGATCAACTGGTAGTAATCCGTACTGAACATATTATACATTATTTTCAGTATAGTTGAGCTTATTATTGACTAGAGTCATGCTCCCCTCGCAGCCGTTAGACTCTTGGAGATGGTCACTCCTGGCCATGGGGGATCTGGATCCCCGAAACCCAAACAGCCTCCATCGTCGCTACCTTTTCTCCCCTTGTGAACCATGACCCTGGCTAACGCAAATCCTTTGGTTTCGCCGGATCGCTCTGCGGCAGGTTGGCAGAGAGGTCTGAACAGCATAATGTTCCTGCTGCTGTTGGGGGTTCCCCTATCTTGGGTGGGGCACTTCCGGGGCTGGGATCCCAACCTGGTTTTCCTCTGTGCGGCTTTGGCGGTGGTGGCCTTGGCGAAGTTTATGGGTCAGGCCACGGAAGAGATCGCGGCCTTGACAGGGCCGACAGTCGGGGGGCTGATCAACGCCACCTTTGGCAATGCAGCGGAGTTGATCATCGGCTTGGTGGCACTGCGGGCGGGGTTGGTGGATGTGGTGAAAGCCTCCATCACCGGCGCGATCATCAGCAACCTGCTCTTGGTGGCCGGCTTGGCCATGTTTTTGGGCGGGATCAAGTTTCGAGAGCAGAGCTTTCGACCCGAGGTGGCCCGCATGAATGCCTCGGTGATGAACCTGGCGGTGGTGGCCTTGATCCTGCCCAGCGTGGTCACCTACACCGATGCCAACTTGGGGGAGATCTCCATCCAAGAGCTATCCACGGCGGTAGCCCTGGTGCTGATCGGGGTTTACGGTCTTACTTTGCTGTTTTCCCTCAAAACCCACAGCTACCTCTACACCCTTCACGAAGCGGAAGCCGCAGAAGATGAGGCGGCCAGTCGCCTGGCCCTCAATCCGGTTTTGCAGGCGGAAGGATCCATTCCCCAGGTGTTGACGGCTCCGCCCGAGGGAGCCGGTTTGGGGTTTTGGGTGCTGGCCCTCTTGGGGTTGACGGTGTTGGTGGCGCTGGAGTCGGAACTGTTGGTGAGCACCCTAGAGGATACGCTGGAACACTTTCACATGACGCCGCTGTTTATGGGGGTGATTTTGTTGCCGATCATCGGCAACGCGGCAGAGCATGCGACGGCGATCACGGTGGCCATGAAAGACAAGATGGATCTCTCCTTCTCGGTGGCGCTGGGCTCGACGATGCAGATTGCCCTGTTTGTGGCACCCCTGCTGGTGCTGGCCGGGGATGTGCTGCATCAGCCCATGAACTTTAACTTCGGCATGGTGGAGTTGGTGGCCATTGCCGTCTCGGTGCTGCTGATCAATTCCGTCAGCAGCGATGGGCGCTCCAACTGGCTGGAAGGGCTACTGCTCTTGGCCACCTATGCCATCCTCGGGATTGCTTTCTTCTTTCTGGAGTGAGGTTGTTCAAGTGCTTCGCACCGCTGACGCGAACGGCTCATGCTGCGAAGCTGCGAATGGTGCCCCGCACCGCTGACGGGAACGGTAGGCAGGCCGAAGCCGGGGAAAACGGGATCCCTGTTGTGGCCTCTCCTTTTCGGTGCATCTTTTGCCCTATCCCCCATAGGCGGGCCCGCATGGGGGCAGGAAACTGCCGAAAACAACGGCACCACCTCCAACCTGCCTTTGCTCAACCGTTTGGATGCCCTAGAAGAGCTGCGGCAAGCGCTTAGCCTCCCCACCTCCTCTGTCCAGGCGGAGGCCGTGACGCTGGATGGGCGGCATTTGTTTGTGGTTACTGCTCCCCAGGGGGATCCCGGCAGCCTGCCGCCGGTGTTGCAGCGGGTACGCTCCATTGAACAAACCCTGCACCAGTTGGCCAGCGCCGGATTCGATCCAGAGGCGCTGCAGGTTGAAGTCACCCTGGACGGCCAGACCAACCAGCCTGTTATCCGGGTGAATGGGCGACATTTGCTGACCATCACCTCCCTCGATGCCCAATTCCAGGGCGCCCAACCCATGGACTGGGCTGAGCAGGTAGCCGGCATTGTCGAGGAAGCGCTGCGCACTTCGCAACGGGAGCGGCAGCCTCAATTTTTGCGCCGCCAAGCGGTGATTGCCCTCGGCATCCTGGCTGTGGTAGGGAGCCTGAGCCAGCTCTGCCAGCGAAAACGGCGACGGCTGCAGCAAAAACGCGATGCCCTGCAGACGGAATACCAGGCCATCCAAGCAGAGGTACAGGAGCGCCTAGCGGGGGAAGAGCAGCCGGGCGTGGATCCCGTCTTGGTCGAACAACAGGCCGGACGCAAACGGCAGGAATCCTACTTGGAGCTGCAAATTCGCCTGCTACGCCTGGTGCAAATTAGCCTGTGGGTGGGCGGAGTCGGGGTGAGCTTGGGCCTTTTCCCGCAAACGCGACCCCTGCAAACGTTTTTCCTGGTTTCCCTGCGCGGCCCTCTGTTGCGGTTGGTAGGGGTGGGTCTGGCCACCTATGGCAGTGTTTGGCTGAGTGGACTGGTACTGGATAACCTCTTTGCTGCCCTGCGCCAAGAACAGTGGCAAAATGCCCCCACCTATCGCCTCAGCAAACGCCTCAGCACCTTTGCCAGCGTCTGTGACATACTCCCATCACTGACCCTACAGGTACAGCGTGGGCTTCGCGCTTCAAAGTGCTACGCACCGCTGACACGAACGGGGAGCTACTGCAAGAACCCTCTGCGAGCAGACACGGGATGTCCCACCGCGTAGCTGTACCAGATTCCGGCAAAGCCGTTTTGTACAACTATGTTGATCATAGCACAGGATACATCCACCTTTCATCCCGACCCTCCTGCTGTTGCAGAGAGTGCGGGGCTTCCCGGCGGTTTAGCTAACCCAGTTGCGCAACACCGAAGGCAGCTTGATCTCCATTCCCAACAGTGCCATCCGGGTGGTGGAAAACCTCTCCAACGGCTGGTCACGGGTGGATCTGGGGATCATGATTGCCTATGAAAATGACCTGGAACAGGCGATACGCATCACCGAGCAGGTGGCTCTGCAGATGTACCGGGAGCCGGCTTGGCGGGAACAAATTCTCGAGCCCCCCGAAATGCACGGTGTCGATGATCTGGGGGAGCGGGGGATCACGTTGCGCATTTGGATCAAGGTGCAGCCCCTGCAGCAGTGGAGGGTGGCGCGGGAATACCGCCGTCGCCTCAAGCACGCCTTCGATCAAGCAGGGATCCAGATTCCTTTCCCGCAGCAGACCCTCTGGTTCCACAGCCCCTTGGAGATGCGCATCCAGGGTCTCAGCCCAGAGGAGACCCACCGCCTGCTGCACCTAATGGAATCGCGGCTCGAGGCTCGCCTGCGGGAAAGGGATCCCGTTCCAAGCGACTTGACAAAATAGATAGACGCCGAGGGCTTCCACCCTTAGCCGCTCAGCCAGCTTGCAATTTCAACAGGGCGATCCCGCCAGCGGGCCGCAAGTCTAGTGACTACTCATCGCCGATGATTTCCGGCTCAGTCAGTTCATCCGACATTTCGATGACAGCGCGGCGGATTGGCTTCATCCAGCCATCTTCTATATCATCCGGATCCTCGTAGCGGCGGCGCTTGGCGCGGTTGGCCACCTGTACCGTAATGCGATAGCGATTTTTGGAAGCGTTGATCAGAGCCTCTACCCGACGCATCAGCTCGTCATTGTCAATAGCCAGTTGATTCTTGCGGGAAGCCATAATCGCAGTCTTAAATCTTGATATCTTGTTGCCACCAGGATCCCAACGAGACTCCGTCCCGCTAACGCGAAAGGACTCCGTCCCGCTACTGCGATCCTAGCAGAGAACCTTCCAGTTCTTGCATTCCTGTAGCGTTGCATGGCAATAGGGTGGGACTTTTGCCAAGAACTCATTTGTCAAGATTTGTCAAGAACTCATTTGTAGAGCAGCTTGCTCTGCTCTTGTACAACTCACAGGGGCCGCTAATCCAGCAAAAACTGTACCCACTTCGGCGGGGGTGGCAGCGGGCAACGAAAGTGCTCCATCACCAGGGCGGCCACCAAATGCACCGTGAATACGTAGATGAGGGAATTGAAGGCAATAAATCCCACCACCACCACCTGAACCATCCAGGGTTCTGCCACCCAGTAGACGCCCCATCGGCTGAGGGATACATCCAGGAGCCAGTTGGTTAGGCCGGTGAGTTGAATGGTTACGTAGATCCAGAGGTTTTCCCCCACCAGTAGGGAGGAAAGCACCAACTGAAAGATCAAGCCCAGGGCGCTGAGCACAGCCCCGCTCACCACCGAGACGTACCAGGAAAGACGCTGCTGCCACAGGCGGGCACACCAATAGCCCAGCAGACCATAGGGAATGACATAGAGAATGCTGCGCGTGGGCCCTATCAGCACCGTCAGCAACAGGCCGGAGACCACCAGGGCCATTGCCCCTGTGCGGGGATCCCAGCGCATCACCGCCAGCGCCACCGGGATGGGGAAAAACAGGCGCATGAAAGGAGCTAGCGGCGTGTAGCTCAGGATCCAGATCAAGGCTGCCGTACTGGCCAAAAAAGCTGTCTCCACCACCCTCAAGGCCGGAGAACGGGGAGGTGGGGGGGGTAAGGGAGGAAAGTCATCCTGCACAGAGGGCTGAGGCGGCGGGGGCACATCCAGAAAAGCACAACTTTTCCCAGCTTAGGCCACCGGTTGCCGGGTTGGGCGAATTGTTGCCCAGAGGTGTGGATCTGGACTGCAAATCGGCTACAGGATAGGCCCTGTTGTCGATTGGGGCTGCCTCAGCGGATCCCTTTTGGATTTCAGGACATTCGGCAACATTTCCCAAGGCCAACCGTGAACCGACCCCCATCGGCCAGTCTCTCCTGACCCTACCCATCAACTTGTCTTGAAACGACTAGGGCGTTCTGATAAAGTCGAGGCGGGATTTGCCCTGAGAGAGCGGGATCCCTTCTGGACAAGTCTAGGGTCAATGCTATGGCAGTGCGGGTGGGCATCAACGGTTTTGGCCGCATTGGACGGCTGGTGTTGCGGGCTGCTTGGGGCTGGAAAGAGCTGGAATTCGCCCACATCAACGAGATCAAAGGGGGAGCGGCGACGGCGGCCCACCTGTTGAAGTTTGACTCGGTGCAGGGCCGCTGGGCTATCGACATTGAGGGATCCGATAACCGGCTGCGCATCCAAGAGAAAACCCTCACCTTCAGCGAACACAAATCCCCCGGTGAAGTGCCCTGGGCAGAGTTGGGGATCGAGCTAGTGCTGGAATGCTCGGGCAAATTTGTCAAGGCAGCGGAGCTGGATGCCTACTTCAAAGCGGGGGTGCGCAAGGTGATTGTGGCTGCCCCTGTCAAGGACGAAGAGGCCCTCAACATTGTTATGGGCGTCAACGATCACCTGTACGACCCGGCCCGGCACCATTTGCTCACGGCGGCTTCCTGCACCACCAACTGCCTGGCTCCTTTGGTGAAGGTCATCCACGAGGGAATCGGCATTGTTCACGGGGTGATCACCACCATCCATGACGTCACCAATACCCAAACCATGGTGGATGCCCCCCACAAAGATCTGCGGCGGGCCCGCTCCGCTCTGCTGTCTCTGGTGCCCACCACCACCGGCTCTGCTACGGCCATTGGGCTGATTTACCCCGAACTCAACGGCAAGTTGAACGGCATTGCCGTGCGCGTGCCCCTCTTGAATGCTTCCCTAACCGATGCCGTGTTTGAGGTCAGGCGGCCCACCACCGTGGAAGAAGTCAATCACCTCTTAAAAACTGCAGCCGAGGGCGAACTCAAGGGGATCCTCGGCTACGAGGAGCTGCCCTTGGTCTCGGTGGATTTCAAAGGGGATCCCCGTTCCAGCATTGTGGATGCGCCCTCGACGATGGTGGTGGATGGCGCCCAGGTGAAGATCCTGGCCTGGTACGACAACGAATGGGGCTACGCCAACCGCATGGCGGAACTGGCCCGCAAAGTGGCCCGCAGTCTATAGAAACATCTCCCTTGGAGACCTGCCCATGACTTCTGTTTCGACGGCTCAAGCCTCTGCGGTTCGCAACTACGCCCTGGTTACAGCGGCCTATTGGGGGTTCACCATCACCGATGGCGCCATCCGCATGTTGGTGCTGCTGCACTTCCACAAGTTGGGCTTTACCCCGATCCAAATTGCCATGCTGTTTCTCTTCTACGAGATCTTCGGGGTTATTACCAACTTCCTGGGCGGCTGGATTGGATCCCTGTTTGGCCTGCGGCTGACCCTGTATGGGGGCATTGCCATCCAGATCTTCGGTTTGGTGATGCTGGGCGTGTTGAACATGCAGTGGCCGGTCTGGGGTCAGGTGGCCTACGTGATGACGGCCCAAGCTCTGGCCGGGATCGCCAAAGACCTCACCAAGATGAGCTCCAAAAGCGCCATCCGCCTGGTGGTGCCCAAAGAAGCGGAATCCCGCCTGTTTCGTTGGGTGGCTATGCTCACCGGATCCAAAAACGCCCTCAAGGGGGTGGGGTTCTTTGTGGGAGCGGCCCTGCTGCAGATCTTCACCGAAATCTACGGGGATCCCATGGGCTTCCGCATGGCCAACTTTGTCCAGGCGGGGGCGTTGGCTTTGATCTTCTGTTCGGGGGCACTGCTGCCTGCAGACATGGGCAAAATCAAGGCCAAGATCCCCTTCAAGCGGCTGTTTTCCAAGAGCAGAGAGATCAACATCCTCTCGGCAGCTCGCTTTTTCCTGTTTGGGTCGCGGGATGTGTGGTTTGTGGTGGCCCTGCCGGTGTTTCTCTACGACGAGCTGGGCTGGACTTTTATGCAGGTGGGCAGTTACATGGCCATCTGGGTGATTGGCTATGGGTTCATTCAGTTTGTAGCGCCGCAACTGCTGAGCGGGGGTCGCCCTGGCCGTGCTCCCAAGGCCCGCACCATCCAGATTTGGACCTTCGTGCTGACGGCGGTGCCGGCGATCATTGCCACAGCCTTCATGGCCGGGCTGGCACCGGAGCTGGTGATCACCGGCGGCTTGATCCTGTTCGGGATCGTCTTTGCCTTCAATTCGGCAGTGCATTCCTACCTGGTGCTGGCCTACACGGAAGACGACGACGTAGCCCTCAATGTGGGCTTTTATTACATGGCTAATTCCGGCGGGCGGCTGTTGGGGACGGTAACTTCTGGGATCCTCTTCCAGTTCTACGGATTGGAGGGCTGTCTTTGGTTTTCCACCCTCTTGATCTTGGCGGCGGGGCTGTTCTCGTTGAAATTGCCGGATCCCAGCAAAACCCCGGTGGAGTGGGTGGTTAAGCCAGGGGATTGAGGATGGAGGGCTACCAGCCGAGATGATGCAGTCCGCTCAACCCAATCCACACATGGATGGGCAGGGAAAGAAGTCTGCGCTGCCGATGCAACTCAGCCCAAACAAGAGGCCCAACGATGAGATAGTAGAGGAGCAAGCAGCTTTTCCGGCAGACTATGAGCCTGCGCATCGTTCCCACGACGCCCTTTCCCGGCCAAAGACCCGGCACTTCTGGCCTGCGCAAGCCGGTATCGGTGTTTCAGCAGCCCCACTACCTGGAAAACTTCGTCCAATCCATTTTTGATGTCCTAGAGGGATCCAGCGGCCAAACCCTGGTGGTGGGGGGAGATGGCCGCTACTACAACCGCGAGGCCATTCAGATCCTGCTCAAGATGGCGGCGGCCAACGGCATCGGGCGAGTCCTGGTGGGCCAAGGAGGGATCCTCTCCACGCCGGCGGTTTCCTGTCTCATCCGCAAGTACGGCGCCTACGGGGGGATCATCTTCTCCGCCAGCCACAACCCCGGCGGCCCCCAGGGGGATTTCGGCATCAAGTACAACATCGGCAACGGTGGCCCTGCCCCGGAGAAGGTGACCGAGGCCATTTACGCCCGCACCCAGCAGATCCGGGAGTACCGCATCCTGGAAGCTCCCGATGTCGATCTGGATCGCTTGGGCGAGCAACGGCTGGGGTCCCTCACGGTGTCCGTCATCGACCCGGTGGCCGATTACTTGGGCCTGATGCAGCGTCTGTTCGATTTCGAGGCCATCCGCGACTACCTGGCCTCTGGGATCCGCATTGCCTTCGACGCCATGCACGCCGTCACCGGCCCCTATGCCCACGCCATTTTGCAGGGATCCCTGGGAGCACCAGAGGGCAGTGTGCTCAACGGGCAGCCCCTGCCGGATTTTGGCGGCGGACACCCGGATCCCAACCTGGTGCATGCCCGCTCATTGGTGGAACTGTTGTTTCGGGAAGATGGGCCGGACTTTGGGGCCGCTTCCGATGGGGATGGGGATCGCAATCTGATCCTGGGCCGCCAATTTTACGTGACCCCCAGCGACAGCTTGGCAGTGCTGGCAGCCAATGCCCACCGGGTACCCGGCTACCGAGAAGGGCTGGCGGGAATTGCCCGCTCCATGCCTACCAGCCAGGCAGCGGATCGGGTGGCGGCCAAGCTGGGGATCCCTTGCTACGAAACGCCTACCGGCTGGAAATTCTTCGGCAACCTGCTGGATGCCGGCAAGGTCACCCTCTGCGGGGAAGAGAGCTTCGGCACCGGATCTCACCACATCCGGGAAAAAGACGGGCTCTGGGCCGTCCTGTTTTGGCTGAACATTTTGGCCGTTCGACGGCAGCCGGTGCGGCAGATTGTGGAAGAACACTGGCGCACCTATGGGCGCAACGTCTACTCCCGTCACGACTACGAGGGACTGCCGGTGGAGGTGGCCGAAGCGCTGATGGCAGACTTGCGACGCTCCCTGCCTGGGTGGGTGGGCCAGCGCTTGGGATCCCACACAGTGGCTTATGCCGATGACTTCAGCTACACCGATCCCGTAGACGGCAGCACCACCAGCCACCAAGGGATCCGCATTGGCTTTGAGGATGGATCCCGCATCATCTACCGGCTTTCGGGAACCGGCACCCACGGAGCCACCCTGCGGGTGTACCTGGAGCGATTGGAGCTGGATCCCGCCCGGCATGGCCTGGATCCCCAAGTGGCCTTGGCCGAACAGATTCAACTGGCCGATCACCTTGCCCAGATTCGCGCCCGCACCGGTCGGCAGCAGCCAGACGTCATCACCTAGCCCGTCGCAACAGTGGACAGGGAGCCTTCCCAGGGAAGCGGGGATCAGGGCCTGAGGCCATCCCAGCCGGTCGCGTCGGCGTCGCGGAGCAAAAAGGTGCCGATAGGGGAGGTAATGGGAGAGGTCAGTTGAAAATCTCCCCGCTCTTGGGTGAGGCCCACCGGGCGACTGGGGAAAGCCACCAGGATCCCTTCCAAGCGCAGTGACTCTGCCACCGGATCGTAGGCAAAGCGCAGCTCAAAATCCCGCAGGTCACGGCGAACTTCCACGCGGCGGATCCCTGCTTCCGTCAGGCCCAAGCGCAGCCGCCAGTGATTTTGCCATCGCGTGCCGAGGGTGGCATCCAGCTCCAGACCATAGGTAGAGATCTGGCCCAACCGGGGATCGTAAACCGCCTGCAGCGCATAGCTGATCCCCGGCTCATACACCTCCAGGCCGGAGCGTTGATCCCGGTTAAATGTGGTGCTGCTGCGTCCCCGATACTCCAGACGAACGGGTTGGAGCTGTCCCTGGTTCAGGTCGTAGGCCGTCTGCAACTGAATGTTGAACAGATCGGGAGCGGTGTTCCAGGTGAAGTTGGCGTTGAGGGTGTCCCACTTCTGGGCAACGAAGTCGTAGCCAAAGCTGGTGTCCAGGCGCACCAAGTTTCTCACCTCTGCCTGCAGCTCCTGCAAGTTGCGGGAGGCAATCGCTGCCAAATCCTCCGGGGTATCGTCGGGGAAGGTCAGGGCTATCGGCAGCTCGCCGGGCAGGTCATCTTCAAAGGCAATGTAGCCTGGGGGCACATCGGGTAGGGGATCGCGGGGCGTAAAGAAGCTGATGTTGGCATTGATGCGATCCACATCTCTGGGGCTGGTAGAGAGGGTTTGGAAGGGCACAGAATTGTTGCCGTAGAAGGTGCGGCTGTAGCGCAGGTCGATGGTATTCCAGTCGGCAGGTCTGAGGCTGAGGCGAGGGTTGAGGCTGACAGTAGACTCCTGGTCAGGAGTGGAGTAGAGGACTTGGGTGTAATCGATAGAACCCGGCATGAAGGTGATCCAGGGAGCCGGTTGAATATCGTTGAACTGAAGGCTGGAGCGCAGCTCGTAGCGATTGAAAAAGTGGAGGCCCGCCCCCACCTCCTGATCCGGCTGTTGCTCTTGAGTTAGGGTGAGGGCGCTGCTGAGAGCAATATCGGGCGTGATGCGAACGAGGTCGGGGTTAAAGGCCAGCTCGAAGTTGCGACGCGGCTCGTTGTCGCCATTGGAACTGCTGTAGGCGCGGTAGGCCAGGCGATAGGTACCTCCCCAGCCGGGTGGGGTCAGTTGAGTGCCCAGCGTCAACCGCGCATCGGCAAAGTCGGGGCCATCTTTGACGCTCACCCGCTGGTTGTAGTCCAAGCGTAGATCCGATTGCAGCCAATGCACGCCCCCGTAGCGCTGAGTGTGGCTGAGGGTGAGGGGGAAGCTGTAGATGCCCCGCTCCTGGGATCCGGTGCGGCTGATGTTGAGGGTGGTGGTGGAGAGATCCCCCTGAAAGGTGGCGTTGAGGCGGAGATCGGCGTTGTCGTTGCGTCCGCCGGCAGGACGGTAGGTGTTGTCCAGGTTGAGGTTGAGCTGCCCCCGCAGTTGGCCTTCCTGCCCAAAGAGGTTGGCAGCGTAAAAGTCGAAGTTGTGGTCGATGCGGAAACGGCTGGAGAAGCGCTGTTGGTCAGCTTCGGTAACCAAGTAAAACTGGGCTCGCCCGTAGTTGACACTGTCCGGGATGGGCAGGATGTAGTCGTGCAGGAAGCCGATGCCCAAGCCTTTTTTCTGCATGACATCCAGCCGCAGGCCGCCGAAGTTGTATTCGTCGAAGCGGTAGGCCCAACTGGATTTGACAAACACCCCCTCTGTCTCGCTGCGCCCCGGCAGCACCCACTGGTGATCCCGCAGGCTGTAGATGAACAGGGGGAAATAGGCAATCTGCAGGCCTGCCCGCAGATCCCCTGCTTCTGTGAGTTCGCCGCCGGCAAACACGCGGGCGTCGTAGACGATCACCCGGTCATCGGGAAACACCTCCACCCGATCCCCTTGCACGTAGTGGGTGATGGGTGGCTCTGGCGAGGTGGTGACGGTGGCTTTCTCGAAAAAGATCTGATCCCCCAAAATGGCGGTGGTCTCTTGGCTGCGCACAAAAACCTTGGTGCCCGGCTCCTCCCCCGGCAGAATGACCAGCGAGCTCTCAAATTGGGCGGTGCGACCGGGGATATCCAGATCCAAATTTCGCCCTTCGATTTGCCGGATCCCGCGCCCTTGGGGGCCAGGGGGCTGCTCCATGCGAAAAGGGCCCTCGCTGCGCAGGCGTCGCTCCCGCCGATAAAACAGCAGCCGGTCGCCGGTGATGCGGGTGCCGTCAGCCAGTTGGATCAAGGCGTTCCCCTCGGCAATGCCCAGGTCTTGTTCGGCGATGTAGCTGAGCACATCCCCACTCACGTTGATTTGATCCGGGTCAAGAGGAATTTGCCGCTGCGCGGTGGCCGAGAGCTGCTGGCGAATCTGGGATCCCTGGCTAACGTTCCCTGTCGCCGAGACGGCATCTGCCCCGGTGCCCAGATCCCGCAAAAGGGGGAACTGCTCCAGCAGTTGAGGAGCCAGGGGTGAGCCCGCAGTGGGGACAAAGGCTTCCCTGCCCCTTTGAGTGGCCATGGGGGATCCCGTCAGCCCCGACCCAGGGGTGGCCTCTGCCAACAGGACACCGCCCAAATCCAAGCTCCCACCGGCTTGGGAGATCAAGGGAGGAACCGTCGAAGCTGGGATCCGATTTAACCTTGCCTCTGAACCGGCTCCACCTTGCAGTTGGGCCGTAGCCCGGTTTTCGCCATTGGATTCCGATCGCGTTAGCGGGACGGAGTCCTTGGTGGGGCGCAGCCAGGGTTGCTCTTCCACCTGCAGGGCTTCAGCCTGAGAAGTCATGGGCTGGGAAAGCCGAAGGGAGTTCAGGCTGGGAACTGCCGCGGTGGGCGTCGCCAGTGAAGCGGGCTGGGGAGCCGGTGTTGCCTGGGCCTGCTGCGCCTGTCGCCGAGCATGGGCTGCTGCCCCTTCGGCCAACAGCCGTTGTAGCCGCTGTCGGTTCAGTTCTTCTGGCGTGAGGGGCTTTTCAGGAGAGTTGGCAGAGGGAGGAGAGACCGGGGCCGCAGGGGGTAGGGTTGCCGCAGTCAAGGCCGTAGCAGGCAGGGGAGAAGCAGCCGCCAGCGGGGAGGATTGCGCCTCAACCAGGGTAATGGGATCTCCATCGGTAGGAGCAATCGGTTCTGGGCTGGAAGCCCGGCGGGCCAGTTGCAGGCGCTGAGCAAGTGTTTGCGCTGACCGAAAGCGCTGGTAGCCCTCCAGAGAGAACTCCGTCCCGCCGACGCCAACAGTGGGCGGGGGATCCAACTGGGCGAAGACGGCCTCCCCCGTCCCCAACCACAGGGAGCCGCCCCAGCAAAGAGCCAACCACTTTGCCCAAGGGCTGAAGTCATGGGGGAAGTTGCAGGATTTCACCGTAAAAACCGCCACAGTAAAGAGAAGCCCACCCCACCGAAAATCATATTCGGCAACCAGGCAGCCAGCCAGGGATCGATATGCTCCACTCGACCCATCGCTCGTCCCAGGCTCATCAGTACATAGTAAATAAACACCAGAACAATCGCTAGCGCCACGCCGCCGTAGCGCCCCGTTCGCCGCACCGTTTGCAGGCCCAAGGGGGCAGCCACCAAGATGGCGAAAAAGCTGGCCAAAGGAATGGCGAACTTGAGGTGGTATTCTGTCAAGCAGCGGGCCACATCGGCAGAAGGACGTTGCTCCGCTCGATATCGCTGGCACTGCTCCCACAGCTCCCCCGCCCGTTGCTCTTGGGGCACTTTTTCCGCGTACACCAGGCCCACCAGTTTGTTGACGATGTTGAGCTGCATTTCTTCCACCTGGCCTTCATAGTAGGTGCGCCCCTGCTCGTCATAACGGCGGATCACCACATCTCGCAGTTGCCACGATTGGCCCACCTGCTGCGCGGTTTGAGCGGAGATCACCTGCGGATAGCGCAGGTGGCCGGTCTCAGCTTTGCGATCCAGGATCAACAAATCCTGCATCAAGCCGGTCTTCGGGTCAATCGATCCGACATGAAACCAGAGATCATCATCCACCCGCACGATCTCTTCTGGATTAAACAAAAGAGCATCTTGAGCCAAGATGAGGTTCTTGTTCAGGATTTTCACCTTTTGGTTGGTTTCCGGCACAATCACTTCATTGGTCAACAGCGCCAAGCCGCTGATCAGCAGGCCAATACAGAGCACGGGGATAAACACTTTGCGATAGGGGATCCCAGCAGCACGCAGGGCGGTGATCTCGCTGTCGGCTCCCATTTTGCCCAGGGTGAGCAAGGTGGCAAAGAGGCCGGCAATGGGAAAGGTGACCACCAAAATGGCGGGCAAATTGAGGAGGAGAATGTGCAAAATGGTCAGGGGAGGGGCGCCCTTTTTCACCAGCAGATCGGTGTAGATAAAGAGCTGGTTGCCCAGCATCATCACCGTGCCCCCGGCCACCCCCAGAAAGAAGGGGCGGATCATCTCTTTGAAGAGATAAAACTCCAAAAAGGCAGCCCCCAATTTCAGGGATCCCCAAAAGCTGCCCGCTTGAGCAGGGGTTCTGCGCAGTTTGCCCTCGGCGAGTGGAGCCGTCATGACATCACCTCGGATCACAACCTCAGCCAAACCTGGACGATCAAAAACCACAGATGGCTCCCCGAGGGGGGATCCCATCAGAGGGCGTCGGTGATGCGAAACTGAAACATGCCCTGCTGTTGCCCGTCCCCTTCGACGGTGTATTCATCTTGTTTTATGTTCAGGGTAACCAGCTTGCCACTGAGGCGATTGGCGCCCCGGCACATCTGATCCAGCGCGTTGCGGCCCGGCAGAGCTTGGGTGCTCTCCCCGGGAAGGCGGCCGACCTCTCCCCGATCGCAGAGCACCACAGGAGCCTGTTCGGCGCTGATTTTGAAAATTTGTTCTCGGTCAAAGTAATCGGCGCGATCCCCTTCGATGGCGCGGTTGGCCTGCACAATAACCACATTGCCAAAGAAGCGGGCATCGCCGCTGGCTTGGTCGATCTCCACCCGGTCGGCGTAGATCACCGTCGGCTGATCCACATCGGCCTGGGTCTCCGGGTTTTGTAGCCGCCGCGCCAGCCACTCCCCCTCGATCTGCTCGATCACCACCTCTCCCCGCAGCTCCACCTTTTCAGGGGTGATGGTGGCTTGGTTGGCCTTGGCCCTACGTCCCCGCTGGATAAACTCGACGGCATCGCTAAACTCGGAAGTGCCGGTGCGGGAGTTGTAAACCAGGCGGGCAGCCCGCACTTCGGTTTCGGCTTGGCGCAGTTCTTCCGTCAGGGATCCCCCGCCGGGCGTGGGGGTAGAGGCAGCCATCTGCCGGTAGAGGACGTTCTCTTCAAAGAAGAAGATCTTGTCGCGGTGGTTGCCCTCCAGGCGGGCTGAGGTGAGCACCCGTCCGGGCTCTTCCAGGGTGACCCCTCCGGTCAACAAACTTTGGGATTCGCGGCGGCGGTAGGTGCCCTGGGCCGACCGGATAATGGTTTCCCCCTGCTGGATCTCCAGGTTGCCTTCCCCTTGGGCAATTTGCGTGTTGCGGTCGTAGGTGAGGCGGTCGGCAATGATGGTGACTTCTTGATCCTGTTGGTCTGGAGTCGCCTCCGGGCCGGGGGAAGCCTGGGCCAAGCGCAGATCGGCCAACAAGGGATCCCGGCTGCTGTCGCCGGCCACCTCTTGCAACACCACACCGCCGGAGAGAATGCTTTGGGCCTGTTGCCGCAGGTAGGTGCCCTGGGGAGCGCGAATTTCGATGCCACGTTCGCGAATGCGCAGGTTCCCTTTCCCCTGAGCCACTTGTTGGGTGCGGTCGTAGGTGATCTGGTCGGCGGTGATGGTGATGGAAGCGGGATCCGCTGCAGCACTGGCCACCCACTGGGAAGCGCTGGCGGGATCGGTCGGGGGGGCGGCTGCCGGGCTGTCGGTGCGCAGCACCACCAGCTTGCCCTGCTGAGCGCTGAGAAGGGCAAATTGAAAGTTAAACGAGCCAGAGCGGCCCTGCAACACCATTTCCCGGCCTTTGAGGGTGAACTCCGCGGGCACCTCGATGCGTTCTTCGGGGGTGACTCTCAGGGCGCTGGTCAAGAGCAGGCTGCCGTCGCCGCTCCTCACCTCCACCTCCTCATCCAAATACAGCTCATCGGCGGTGGCATTGTAGCGGGCTCGCTTGGCCCGCCAAGTCATCTGCTCGCTGCTATCAAAAAAGGGATCCGGCACCCCTTTTTGCCGGTCGGCACCTTCTCCGTAGAAGTAGCCGTGTGCCCCCTGTTCAAATACCTGTTGCCCAGCTGCCAGATCCACCTGCTCGGCAATCAACCGCCACCGCTGATGGCCTCCCCGACGACCCAAGATATCTACCCTGCGGCTGACCGAGAGGGGCTGGTCGGGGGAAGGAGACTCCACCTTCACTTCCTCGATGTCGATCGACAAGGCCCAGCCCACCAAAGCAGCCAAGATGCTGCTCCCCAACAGCGCCACTCCCAGGTTGGAATTGAAGAATCGCCGCATCCTGTTTTCGCTGCCGCCTCACCTCGACCCGAACTGACCACTCCCCTTGGAGCCAACGCTCTGAGCTAGCACTCTAGGCTGTAGCTTATCCCATTTTGCCGGCTGCACCGGGGGGATCCCGCGCACACCTAGCCTTAAGCCGACTTTTCAACCTTCAGCCATATCGGCTGAGGATGAACCCCAACCCCAGAAACAGCCCCAGCCAAAAGTGGAGGCCGACGGCGATGAACTTGGAATGGCTAATCCGCTGCGGCTGATCGTGATAGGTACCCAGCAGGCGGGAGAGCCGCACCGCAAACGGGATCCCGGCCAAACTCAGCAGGGTCCAAGCTGGAAAGATCCCCAGCCCCACAAACAGCAGCATCAGGCCAAAAAGGCTGCCGCAGAGCCAGGGGATGAGGCGGGCCGAGCGCAAAGTCCCCAGGCGGGCCACCGGCGAGCGCTTGCCGCAGGCTAGGTCATCCTGCACTTGATGGAAATGGGAACAAAACAAGATCAAGCTGGTCGCCATCCCCACCACCAGTGAGGCTGCCAACCCCGGCAGCGACCAGGTCTGGCTTTGGCTGTAGTGGGCGGCCAAAACCGCCAGCGGCCCAAAGCTGAAAAAGCAGAGGATCTCGCCCAGGCCCTGATAGCCCAGGCGCAGGGGCGGCCCCTGGTAGGCATAGCCCAGCCCGCAGGCCAGCAGCACCAACAGCAGCACCGTCGGATCCCATTGCCGCCAGCTCAGCCACAGGATCCCCAGCAGCCCCAGGGCCAAAAAGGCATTCCCCACCCAAAACACCCGCCCCGGCTTGCCTGTCAGGTTAACCAGGGAGTGGAGTTTGTTTTTGTCCACCCCTGTCTGGGCATCGAACACGTCGTTGCTGAGGTTGACCCAGGCCAAGATGCAGATGGCAGCTCCCCAAAACACCCCCAAAACCCCCAAATCCAGTACCCCTGACTGGGCGTAGGCAATGGCGGATCCCACCCAGATGGGCATGATCGCCACGCTGTACATGGGGGGCTTAAGGGCAGCCATCCACAATTGCCGGCGAGAGCGGTTGCTCCATGCGGCCTCTGCTGCTGGCTGCACTTGGCTGACATCTGGATGCATGCGAATTCTCCTTGGGGAGCAAGCCTGCTCTGGGGCCCGTCTCCGGATCTGATCTGTTCTGTAAGGTAGAGCGCCTTAGGAAGCATTCTCCAGGATGCTAAGAAACTTTGCAGTCCGTGAAGAAGCTCCTCAGATCTGGCCCCCAAAAGCCCGGGCTGCCGGCTCTTCTCCTAATCTCTTATCCTAAAGTCATCTCCTGCCGGTCTCCATCGACAGGTGTCCTGTTTTCGGCCAAGGTGGGATCGTCTTCTTTTTCTTGCGCATGACCTCTTCTCTTTCCCCTCGGAATGCCCACGGTACGCTTGAGTGCCTGGAGTGGCCGAGAGCATGGCCGCCGACTCGCACTTCTACCTGGACGGACGAGGCGAGGGATCGGCGCCACTGGGATCCCTTCCTAACCGCCTGCCAACAGATGGCGCGGGCGCGGGGCGTGCCCCAAATCCTCAGCTTGTCCCAGCCCATCCCAGAGCTGGATCCGCTGGCGGTGCTGGCCCAGAGGCTGGGTTCGCTCCCCACAAACCGATTCCCGAGCTACTGTTATTTCTCCCACAAGGCCCACGGGGAAAGGGTGCGGGTGCTGGGATGGGGATCCCTGCGGCAGGTTGATCTCGCGGGAGAAGGGGGCTTGCGGGCGGCACGGAGCTTTGTAGAAGAGCTGCAGCCCCACGTCCATGCCGCTTGCATTGGCAGAACGGAGCCCTCGGAAGTGGGAAGATTCCCAGGCAGCCGGCAGGAACGCCCTCTGTGTTTCTGTCGCCTCAGTTTCAGCCCCAGGAGCAAAGGGGGGGCAGCGCTGGTGCTGCCACGTTGGCAACTGTTGCAGGTACCAGGCTCCTGGAGATCTCTGGCGGTAGCGCGGCTCAATCTGGAAATTGCTCCCGAAAGTGACCTAGCAGCTTTGGCCGGGCAGATCACCGCCTTTTTTGCCCAAATGGAGCGCCTTTCTCGATCCCCCTTGCCCTCGTGGGAATTGCAAGCTCCTGTGCCAGTGAACTTGGAGGAAGCCCCCCTCTTGGCGCGCATCCAAAAAGCCCTGCAGGTGATTCAGGCGGGATCCCTGGAGAAAGTGGTGCTGGCCGAAGCCGTGGATCTGCACTTGCCTGCCTCGCCATCGATCCCGCCTCTGCTGGCTTATCTGGAAAAGCATCATCCCGATTGCAGCATCTTTGCCTTTGCCGCTGGCGTCAGCGGGCCGAAGTCCTTGGAGGCAGATGCTCGGGGGAATTTGCCGGCCAGGCCTCTCCACCTGGTCCAAGAGGGGGCCTTTCCCCAGGTTTTCTTGGGGGCCACCCCGGAGCGCTTGCTTTCCGTGTGGCAAGGCCGGGTGCAGATCGATGCCTTAGCCGGCTCCGCCGCCCGCGGCGCCACCCCTGTCCAGGATCGCCAGTTGGCCGAGGAGCTGCTCCGCAGCCCCAAAGACCGCCGCGAACACCAGTGGGTGGTGCGCTCGATCCAGGAGGCTCTGAGTCGGTTGGGAATGGATCCCTGCATTTCCCCTCAGCCTCGGCTGCTCCGTTTGGCCAACATCCAGCATCTGCAAACCTTGATCGAGGCGGAGCTCCCCGCCGATGTACATCTGTTCGATCTGCTGGCCCAGCTCCACCCGACGGCAGCGGTGGGAGGGTATCCCCAACAGGCGGCGCTGCAGTGGCTAGAGCGGTTGGAACCCTTTGATCGCTCTAGCTATGCCGCTCCCTTGGGCTGGGTAGACTTACAGGGCAATGGTGAGTTTGTGGTGGGGATCCGCTCCGCCCTAATTCGGGGGAATTGGGCCCGCTTGTATGCCGGTGCCGGGATTGTGGCTGACTCCAACCCAGAGCAAGAGCTGGCCGAGATTCGTCTGAAGTTGCGCTCTCTGGTGCAGGCTCTGGCCTTGCGACCTGCAGCTCCTCCGCTCCCCAGCTTCTGAAGAGAGGGGATCAGGAAGATGTTTCTGCCGCCGCTGCGGGAGGTGGATACGAACCCCTCCACGAACAGCTACAGTGAGAAAGCCGGTCTTTGATTAGCCTCGGTGTCCTCTGCGGCATGGCGACCCTGAATCCCACCCATCCCCCTCGTATAGCCGGATCCCGCGCGCAAGTGGGGCTTTGGCCCGGCCTGATCCAGCACTATCGGGAATGGCTCCCCGTCAGCGCCAGCACACCTGTGGTCACGCTACATGAGGGCAACACGCCTCTGGTGCCTTCCCCGGCTTTGAGCCAACGGCTGGGGCGAGACTGTCAAGTTTACCTGAAGTTGGAGGGCCTCAACCCCACCGGTAGTTTCAAGGATCGGGGTATGACGATGGCCGTGTCCAAGGCCAAAGAGGCAGGGGCAGAGGCGATCATCTGCGCCAGCACCGGCAACACCTCGGCGGCGGCTGCTGCCTTTGCGGCCAAAGGAGGTCTGCGGGCCTATGTGCTGATCCCCGATGGCTACGTGGCCAAAGGCAAACTGGCCCAAACCCTGATGTACGGGGCGGAGATCATCGCCGTTCAAGGCAACTTCGACCAAGCGCTGGCTATGGTGCGGCAGCTGGCGGAAACCTACCCGGTGGCCCTGGTGAACTCGGTCAACCGCTTCCGCTTGGAAGGGCAGAAAACCGCCGCCTTCGAGGTGGTGGATGCTTTGGGGGATGCCCCCGATTGGCTCTGTATTCCGGTGGGCAACGCGGGCAACATCACGGCTTATTGGATGGGGTTTTGCCAGTACCGCCAGCAGGGCAAGGCTACCCGTCGCCCTCGTCTCTACGGCTTCGAGGCTGCCGGTGCTGCCCCCATGGTGTTGAACCGGGTGGTGGAACACCCAGAGACGGTGGCCACGGCCATTCGCATCGGCAATCCTGCCAGTTGGGTGAAGGCCAAGGCGGCAGTGCAGGTGAGCGGCGGCCAGGTGGATAGCGTCACCGACGAGGAGATTCTGGCAGCCTATCGTCTCCTGGCATCCGAAGAAGGGATCTTTTGCGAGCCGGCCAGCGCGGCCTCGGTGGCAGGATTGCTGAAATGGCGAGAGCAGGTGCCTGCTGGAGCACAGGTGGTGTGCGTGCTGACGGGCAATGGCCTTAAGGATCCGGACACGGCCAGCCACCAGGGATCCGCTCCTATCCACACCGGCGTTGTCCCTGAGCTGTCCGCTGTTGCTCGTCTGATGGGCTTCTAGCAGAAACCGCCCGCTGGTTAGGGTCAGGCGTTCCCCTTGGGCGGCGCTCCGTCGCCTATCGGGCATCGCCATCTGGCAAGCGACATTCCTCTCTCGGCCATACGCTACAGCCCCAGCTCAAAGCCCGCATTGGGCGGAAAGGGCTGTGTCGAGAAATTCCCGGATCAGGGGCAGCACCTGTTCCCCATGCAAGGCAGGGATGGCGTGGCCGGCCCCGGCCAGGATCTTGAGCTGAGCCCCAGGGATCCCTTCGGCATAGGTTTGGCAGTGCCAGAGGGGAATGGTGTCGTCCTGTTCGGCGGCGATCACCAGGGTGGGGGCCTGAATGTAGTTGAGATAACGTTCAACCGTATCGACAGCAGCTTGTGGGCGCAGACGTTGTCGGAGAAATTGCCGAGCGACCGGCTGCTGACGCAGGGATCCCCGCAACCACAAGAGCTGGGCCAGCTTGTCTTCCCAATGCCACCAGCGGGCCAGCGGAGCGATCGCCCGCAACAGCCAATCCACCCAAGCGCTTTCCCAGAGCAAGGGCCGCAAATGGTTGTAGCGTCTCACAAAGCTGTCGTCGCGGATCCCGGCAGGAGCCAACAAAACCAACCCCCGCAGCGGATACCGCACGGCGTAAGCTGCCGCCACCCATCCCCCAAAGGAATGGCCCACTAAAACCGGAGCAGCTAGGCCCAGCCTTTGGACAAATCCGCGCACAAACTCTACTTCTGCAGCGATGTCGTAGTGCAAGGCCGGTTGGCCGGACTGCCCGAACCCCAGTAAATCCAAGGCAATGCAGCGATATTCGTCTCCCAACCCTTGCATCAGCGGCCACCAGTTGGCATGAGTGGCCATAAAGCCATGCAGAAACAGCAGTGGGATCCCTTTTCCCCAGTCTCGATAGGCAGCCCAGCAGGACTCTGCCCCTGCGATGTTCAACCCTTCCAATTTCACCCTGTGCAGCGGGATCTCTTGAACGCGGGCCTGTAACTCCGCCAAGCGCTGGGCCAGGGGGAGTCGTTCCAACAGCGTTTGCCTGGTCATCGGCTTGGGGTCAGTAGACACAGACAGATTCAGCAGATGCAGTTTCTTCCGGAGCAGCATTGGCTACAGCGAATGCACCTATACGGAAATATCTCTCGTATCTCTTTGAACAGGGATCCTGCTCAATCCACCGGAATCTACCTGGGATCCCATCAACTCGGAAAAGGCCGTAACGCATCGCAACTTAGCCGATCAACTGCAAATGGGGCGGGGGAGTTTTCAGCCAGTCTTGGCGGGTCAGCAGCCCTTGGAGGAAGCGGGTGGCCGCCTGCGATTGATAGCGCTCCGGGTTAAAAGCCAGCCAGAGGGTACGCCGTATCTGCAGCCCTTCCACCACCAGCTTCCGGAACCGCCCTTGTTCCACATCGGATCCCACTGCCACCATGGACAGAAAGGCCACCCCCAACCCCGCCTGGACGGCATTTTTGATCGCCTCAATCGAGCTGAGTTCCAGCCGCACGTTCAATTGGGCCGGGTTAATGCCGTGGCGATTCAGTACCCGATCGATGGTTTGCCGAGTGGAAGACTGGGGATCCAAGGTGATGAAGGGCAAAGCCAGCAGATCCACAAGAGCCGGAGAGTCGATGGCACAGCCGGGGGCACCGACCAACACATATTCATCTTCCGCCAGAGCCATCACCTTCAAGTGCCGCTGCAGCTCAAAGGGGATCTCCCCGCCAACAATGGCCACGTCCAATTGGCCGTCCACCAACTTCTGGGCAATTCGCCGCGTGGATTGCACCAAGAGCTGTACGGAAATTTGTGGATAGCGGCGGTGATATTGGGCGATCAAAGAAGGCATGACATAGGTGCCCACCGTTTGGCTGGCCCCCAGAACCAGATGCCCCCCCTCCATTTTCTGCAAATCCGCTAGGGCCTCGACGGCCTCACGGCACAGCTTGAGGATGCGCTCGCTGTACTGCAGCACCACTTTCCCGGCATCCGTCAGCTCCACCTTGCGCCCACTGCGGTCGAACAGCACCACTCCCAACTGTCGCTCCAGGTTCTGCACTTGCAAGCTGACGGCAGGCTGGGAGACAAACAGGCTATCGGCAGCACGGCGAAAACTACCCTGCTGGGCAATTGCCCGCACGATGAGGAGCTGATCTAGAGTAAACGGCAACTCATCCGCCATAGGGAACTCCAAACCCCACAGTGGGATCCCTTACGTTTCCCTGAAAAGCTGGGCAGCCCGCGTTTGGAAACCCACACGAGATCATCATAAACAAGCGAGAAATCCCAAGAGAGCAGCTCAACCCTTTCCCGGCAGCTCGGCTCTGGGGGGTGACCAGCCAAGAGTGGAGAGGAGAGCTCAGAATCTTCGGGCTGTTTCTCTGCCATTCGGAGCAGCTATGCCCACAATACCTACCTGATACATTTACGCTGAACACTGCTGAACATCACTGTTCAACTATGCAGCGATAGCATTCTGTTTGTTTCCAACCAGAATGGCGGTATCCCG